>JASFRE010000263.1:0-6649 GCA_050115055.1 Candidatus Eiseniibacteriota bacterium
CGGCGCTGGCTCGAGGAGCGTCAGGTCGCGAGCGTCCTCGTCGGTGTAGGTGAGCGGCGGAAACTCGCGGCCGAGCTGGTTGGCTGCGCCGGCGCGTTCCCAGACCGGGCGCACGATGTGCACCATGCGCCAGTGGGCGACCCACTTGCCGCTGGCGCCCTCGCGCCGCTCGCGCTCACCGCCGGCGACCGCCTTCTCCATGCCGAGCTGGACGCCCTTCTCGGAACCCACCGGGATGTTGGGTTCCATGCCGCCCTGCCAGAGCGCGCAGTTGCCGTGCGCGTCCGGTGTGTTGACCGCGCGCCGTACGCGGTCCTCGTAGACGCGCATGTAGCCGTAGGTCATCACGATCGAATCGATGTTGGGATTCTGGAAACCCGGGTCGCCGGCCATGGCGTCGGCGACGCTGTTGATGTAGTCCCAGCGACCGGTGTTGTAGCCGACGAAGTGCTTGCCGAGCGCCGCGCGGATCTCCATGAGCTGGAAGCTGGCCTCGAGCTGCTCGACGAGCACGTAGGTCCGGATCGTGCCGGTCGCGAGCCCCAGGTGCGCCTCGAGCGCCGTCAGGATGTCGTTCCACAGCGCCGCTTCCTCGGCGGTCTGGATCTTCGGCAGGTAGAGGACGATCGAGTTGCCGGAGCGGCGCAGCTGCTCGTGGTTCAAGACCACATAGAGCACCGTGTCGACGATTGACGCCGAGAAGCCGCCGGTACCGGCCAGACGCACATGGCGGTCGTCGAGGTGCAGGCCACGCGCGCGGAAGATGACGGTCGGCTGGTCGAGCTGGCGGCGCCAGTCATCGACGATCGCGTGGCCGAAGAACTCGCGCGCCCAGGCGTTCATCTCGTCGGCGACGGCCTCGGCGACGCGCATGAAGACGGGGTCGCGGGCGATGGCGAGCTTCAGGTTGCGCTGGTTGTCGAGCGACATGGTCGTGACCTGCCCGAGGGCGTCCTCGCCGTCGAACATCCAGCCGTCGGCGCCGGAGAGCAGCGCGTGGGCGACGTTGCGGATGCTCGACGCGACCGGCGCGTTCGGCTTGGCGCCAGGGCCGGTGCCCTGGATCCACTGGCGCTCGAGATCGTCGGGGATCGTGCCGCCCTCGAACCGCCCCGCACGGGCGTCCGCCACGCTGATGCCGGTTCGACCGATGGTGGAACCCGGATCGAGGAAGCCGATGCGGTTGCCGCTCTCGAGGCGCTCGGCGCGCCGGCGTACCCTGGCCGCCATCAGGGCGCGGCGCTCCTGGTCGAGGCCGGCGAGCGCCGCCATCGCCTCGAGCGCCTGTGGCGTGTAGACATCGGCATAGCGTTCGACGAGACCGTTCCGGATCTCGAGCTCTGGTCCTGGCGTGGCGCGGCGGGAGGGCGATGTGTCAGGGCTCGTGTCGGTTCCTGATCGACTCATGCTCCGTCCTTCTCGATCGACTCGCGGCGTGAACGTCGGCGCGGGTGGTCCGGCGGCGAAAGCGAAGAAGCGGCTCGGACAGGCCGCTTCGAGGTTCACGCACAGCAATGTGGAGATTGATGTTACGGCGACCACCGTTCCCTATAACGACTTCGCACAGACCGTGGAGATTCGGTCCCGAGCCGCGCTGTGCCGCCACGCAGCAGCCGTCGCGGCGCGCGCCGAGCCCCGCGCCGTCTGCTGGCTCAGGGTGCGGTGCCCGGATCCCAGAGCGGGATGTAACCGACCTCGGCCACCGTGCGCTGTCCCTCGTCGGAGAGAATCCAGTCGACGTATTGCCGGATCGCGCCATCCAGCGGTCCGGCGGCGTACAGGTAGAGGTAGCGAGCCAGCGGGTAGGTACCGTTCCTGACGTTGTCCAGGGTGGGCTCGACACCCTCGATCCGGCAGTGTCGGACCGACTCGCCGAAGACCAGTCCGCCGTACCCCACGGCGCCGGGCTCGGCGGCGACCGCGTCGACGACCGCCTGGGTGGTCGAGACGGTGCGCGACTCGCCACCGTACGGCGCCGCCTCCAGCACGCGTTGCCGGAAGAAGAAGTGCGTCCCGGAGTTTGGATTGCGGTGGATGATCAGGATGGGGATGTCGTTGCCGCCCACTGCACTCCAGTGATGCGCGGTGCCGGTGAAGATGTCGCGCAGCTGGGCGATCGTCAGGTTGTCGACCGGGTTCGCCCGGTTCAGGTAGACGCTGAGCGCATCCTTGGCGGTCAGCACGCTCAGGCCAAGAAACCCATGGCGGTCGTGCAGACGCTTGACCTCGTTGGCGCGCATGGCGCGGGACGCCGCGGCCAGGTCGACGTCGCCCTCGATCAGCCGGTCGATGCCCCGGCGGCTGCCGCCGCCGTCGACGTAGATCGCGACATCGGCGTGCATTCGCATGTAGACCTCGGCCCAGCGCCGGAGCAGTGGACCCATGGTGTCGGAGCCGGCGATGCGGATCGTCACCGGATGACCGGCGGTGTCCGGAGTCCCCGATCCGCTGCCCGGGCCGGGCGCACAGCCGGGCGACGGCCCGAGGGTGGCCAGGACGACGAGCAGGGCGACCACGGTGAGCGGGGCAACCACCGCATGCCGGGCGGCCGGGCGTCGATGTGCGATGTCCACCGGATCTCCGCCCATGGTCCCCACTCAGCGCCGCTCCGCGATCGATCGCAGGCGCGCCGTCGAGAAGCTCGAACCGGGCAGCCACTGGGGCACGGTGTAGGTGCCGGCCAGCTGCTCGACGCAAGCCAGCAGCACCATGGTGTGCTGCAACATCGCGTCGCCGTTCAGCGGCTGCGTCAGGTCGTCGAAGGGTGAATGGTACCGCTTCGCGCCCCACTGGATGAACGCCTCGAGGCCCTGCTCGGTCGAGATGTGCCGGAAGCGAAAGCCGCCCATCACCAGGATCGACGGGATGCCGGCCTGCGCGAAGGCCAGCTGGTCCGAGCGCGTGAAGGCGTCGATGTCGTGAAAGACGTCGGGAATCGGCGAGACCTCGAGCCCGAGGTCGCCGGCCACGTGCCGCAGATGATCGCCCAGCGTCGACAGCTCCGCCCCGACGCCGATCACGTCGTCGAATGCGTCGATCGAGGAGAGTCCGTCGATGTTGAGATTGGCGATCGTGCGATGCAGCGGCACCAGCGGGTGGGCGGTGTAGTGACGGGCGCCGAGCAGCCCCTTCTCCTCGCCGACGGTGAACAGGAGGACCAGCGAGCTCGCCGGTCGGCGCGACGCCGGAGACAGCGTGCGAGCGATCTCGAGCAGGGCGGCGCAGCCGACGGCGTTGTCGAGGACGCCGTTGTAGATCGCGTCGCCCCGGATGGGCGGTCCGATCCCGAGGTGATCGTAGTGGGCGGAAAGCAGCACGTACGAGTCACGGAGGAGGGGGTCCGAGCCCTCGAGCAGTCCGGCCACGTTCGGCGCCAGGAAGACGCGCTCGTCGAACTGGCCGGCGAAGTCGGCATGGACCCGGAGCCGGAAGCTCTGCATGGTGCCGTCCCGGTCCATGGCACGGATCGCGTCGAGCGAGTAGGGGGCGTCCTGGAACAGCTGCCGGGCGGTCCCCAGGTTCATGACGAGGTTCAGGTTGCGCGGGATGTCGTACAGCAGGGTCACGTGCTCGAAGGCGAAGGTGCGTTGCCAGTCGTCCCAGCTCTGCTCGGGATGGTGGCGTTCGAGGGGGAGGAGAAAGGTGCCAAGTGCGCCCTGGGCGAGTGCCACCCGGTGCTTGTGCTCGGAATCGGCGTGCCGCGTCGGACGATCGGCGTCGAAGAAGGCTGGATCATCGGAAGGCGGCTCGCCGGAGACGATCACCGCGATCGCGCCGTTGACGTCGATACTCAGGTAGTCGTTGTAGTCGTATTCCGGGGCGACGATCCCGTAGCCGGCGAAGACCAGCGGCGCCGGCGCCGCGATGCGGGTCTTGGCGCCGGTCGAGTAGAGCACGTAGTCATCCGCGAGCCTGAGCGTGTCGGCGCGGTCATCGACGACCAGGCGCAGTCGGCTGCCGGCGAGCGGCCGGCTGCCGCGCATCGGAACCGGCTGGTGGAAGGAGTCGACGCCGCCCAGCGGGGTCACCCCGAGGCGTCGGAGGGTCGAGGCGATGTAGGCGGCGGCGCGTTCGGCGCCGCGGCTACCGGTGCCGCGTCCCTCCATGGCGTCGGCACCGAGGACCTGAAGGTGACTCCACAGGCTGTCGAGCGATGGCGCGGCGACGCTCGGGCGTACGTCCGGCGCGGTCGGTCCCGGCTGGGCGGTCGAGCGGGTCGTGGTGGCCGCCAGGACACTCGCCAGGAGTGCGACCGCGATCCACCGGTGCTGCCGGGCCACTCGCCTCGTTGATCGCCGCGTCGCCATCGTTACCGTCCGTCGCCTGCCCCGACCCGCCGGCCGACCCCAAGAGGGCGAGGGGTGCGGGACGGGTCCAGGACCACTATGGGGGAACGGAGTCCGCTCGTGCAAGCGGCGCTGCCTGCCGGTACGGCACCGGTGAGTTCGTGCCCGCTGCGGCCCAGGGATCGCGCGTGGCGACGATGGCCGTCGCGCCGTGGGCCCACGGCGGACCGTCTCCGTAGCGCTCGGCCCGACGGAAGAGCGCCCCGAGGACCGCCCGGGCGCTCTCACCGTGAGTCTCGCGAATCACCGACTCGACGCCTGCCTCGCCGAACAGCGCGCCACGACGGTCGGTCCGCACGAGCAACCCGCCGGCCACGACGACCGGTGTGTCGCCGCGGCGATGACGCGGTTCAAGCGCTCGATCGTCGCCTGGTGCGGAGGTCTTTCTCGGCCCCCATGCGTAGCCCGCTCAGGACGTCGCGGGTCACTCGAACTCCGCGATGACCGGTGCGTGGTCGGAGGGCTTTTTGCCCTTGCGCTCGTCGCGGTCGATGCTCGCGGCGGTGCATCGCTCGGCCATGCCGCGCGTCGCCAGGATGTGGTCGATCTTGAGGCCCTCGTTGCGCGGGAAGGCGAGCATCCTGTAATCCCACCAGGAATAGGTACGGCCGTCCGGGTGGTGGAGACGGAAGGTGTCGACCAGCCCCCAGTCATGGAGCTTACCGAGCTCGGCGCGCATGTCGGGATGGAAGAGCACGGAGTCGGTCCAGTTCTCTGGGTTGGCGACGTCCTTCTCGTCGTGGGCGATGTTGAAGTCGCCGCAGAGCAGCAGATCATCCTCGGGTTCGTGCTCCTGCTCGAGCATCGCGTGCAGGCGCCGGAGCCAGTCGAGCTTGTAGGCGTACTTCTCCGAGCCGATCTCGGAGCCGTTCGGCACGTAGACGCTGTAGATCGACACCCCGTCGACGCGGCCGCCGAGCAGGCGGGCCTGCGGATCGTCCGCGTCGGCGCCCGGGTCGGGGCCGAGCCCGCGCCGGATCTCGACCGGCTCGGAGCGCGCGAGGATCGCCACGCCGTTGTAGGTCTTCTGACCGAAGACGAGGGCGTGGTAGCCGGCTGCCTCGAACGCGTCGCGCGGGAAGCTCGCATCCTGCACCTTCAGCTCCTGCAGGCAGAGCACGTCGGGCTCGTGCCGTTCGACCCAGGAGAGGGCACGCTCGAGCCGGGTGCGAATCGAGTTCACGTTCCAGGTGGCGATCCTCATGCGTTGCTTCTCCGCCGGCCGGCGAGCGGCGGCGATTGACGGTGTGGCGGGGCGCTGCTAGCGTGCCCGCGCCGCACCGCGGACTGCCTGGCACGACCCAGCGCCTGCCGGTCGGTCGCGGTGGCGATCCGGGTCGGCGCCCGGTCGAGGCGGATGCCCCGGCGGGCGCGGGCCTGCTTCCGGAGGCCGAGCATGTTCTTCGCGCTGCTCGCTGTCACGTTCGGAATCGCCCTGCTCGCCTGCTTCGTGGTGACCCAGCTCTTCCGCCGGCCGCTCGACCGTATCTTCGAGCGCATCATCGGCGACGAGATCTCCGCCGCCTGGGTCCGCTACATCCTGTTCGCCGCCTATGTCGTCGGCATCTCGGGCGGCGTGCGGGTCTGGGAGCTCGAGCGCTACATCACCCCGCAGCCCGCGCCGCGTCCCGTCGCCGATTCGGCGGCCGAGGTCGCCGAGGCGGCGCCGCTCGTGCTGAACGCCGGCCGGTGGACGCTCGAGGTCTACCGGACGCTGATCGGCACGTTGCAGAGCATCGCCTGGATGCTGCTGATCGTCTTCATCTTCGCGCTGATCGCCTACGTGATCGTGCGCGCCGTCGAGCTGCGGCGTGGCGGTCGCCCGCCCGGCGACCCGACGTAGCTGCCAGGTCGGCCCGACCGGCCGCCGGCGGACCGGTGCGGCGCCCAAGCCCGCGGTCAGCGGCTCGCCGGGTCCGTCGCCCCGCTGCCGGCACCGGCGCGGCCGGCGGCGGCCGTGCCGGCTGCCGAACGTGCCTCCTCGACGATCTTGACGCTGGCGCTGGCGCCGATCCGTGAGGCACCGGCAGCGATCATCGCCTCGGCGCCGGCGAGATCGCGGATGCCGCCGGCCGCCTTGACACCCATCTTCGTGCCGCTGACCACGCGCCGCATGAGCGCGACGTCGTGCGCCGTGGCGCCGCCCGGGCCGAAGCCGGTCGAGGTCTTGACGAAGTCGGCCTTGGCGCGACGCGCCAGCTCGCAGGCACGCTCCTTCTCCCCATCGGTGAGGAGCGCCGCCTCGATGATCACCTTGCAGACCGCGCCGCTCTCGCGGCAGGCGTCGACGACGCCGCGGATGT
>JASFRE010000264.1:0-6626 GCA_050115055.1 Candidatus Eiseniibacteriota bacterium
GGAAAGGCGAGCCGGTGGGACGGTGTGCGGTGACGGATTTGGCGGCGGATGGTGTCCGAGGGGCCCCATCACCTGCCTATCGGCAGCCGGCGCCGTCTTCTTGCGGCGCCGACGCGGTGCTTGGTGCTGGGCTCGAGGCGGCGCTCCGGCCGGGGCTCGACGCGGGGCCCGATCCGGGGCTCGGGGCGGCGCCTGGCGGGCGCCTAGCGCTTGCCGCCCGCATCCTCCTGCGCCTCCGACGCCCACAGCGCCCGTGCTGCCGCCAGATCCCCGGGTGTATCGAGATCGGTCACCACGCCCGGGTGATCGCACGCGACGAACTGCGTCCGCTCCCGGTGTGGGCGCAGGACGCTGTGCAGCGGGGCGTCCGCGTCGAGCGCCAGGATGGCAGGCCACAGGAGGTCGCGGATCAGCGCCGGGTGGCCGGCCCGCTGCTGGTGGCTGGGGAGGATGACCGGCGCGTCGGGATGATGCGCGGCGGCCGCGACCAGGGCCACGACATCGATCGCGCGCACCAGCGGGTGATCGACCGGATGGACCAGGATGGCGGTGGGCCGCAAGTCGGTGCGGGCAGCGCCGGTCGTGGTTCGCTGGCCGGTGGCACCTGCCAGGGGGAAGCCGCGGGCCAGCGCGGCGAGGCCGACCTGCACCGAGCTCGTCTGCCCGCGGTCCGGTGCCGGGTTCGGGACGAGATGGAGTCCCGGGTGTCGCCCCGCGAGATCCGCCTCGAGCTCGGGGGCGCAGACCACGAGTGGCGGCGCCAGGGCAGCACAGCCGGCGTCCGGCGTCGTGGGCGTCGCGTGCAGCAGCTCGCGCGCCGCCGCGTAGGTCGACAGGCAGCGTGCCAGCGCAGTCTGCCCGCCCAGCTCGAGGAGCGCCTTCGGCCCACCCATGCGACGACCGCGCCCCGCGGCGAGCACCAGTGGCACGAGCGACAGTCGAGCATCGCGACTCATGCTCCCCCCGTGCCGGGGCGCTCGCTCATCCGCGCCCGGCCGCGCATGCGTCGCACGGACACAGATCCCTGAGCCCGTCGAAGGCGAAGATCGAGTCGTGCTCGTCTCTCCAGGTGATGCGGATCGCGTAGTTGCCGACCGGCTCGAGCCGCGCCGGCAGCACCGAGGGCTCGGGACCCAGCACGCGAAACGGGCCGGACTGCTCCGCCTTTTGGCGCTCGACCAGGCAGGTGGCGCACGGGCAGGAGCGCCTGAGGAGGCGGAACAGATAGGTGCTCGAGTGCCCATCCGCCCACTCGATGCGCAGCGAGTCGTCCCCGATCCGGGTGATGGCGCGTGGTCGCCTGGGATCCGCTCGTGTGGCTGACATCGGATTCACCGTCCAGGGCGGCTGGTGACGGCAGGCCGGTGGGCGCCGTGTGCGCCCTGGCCGAGCCTCCCGCAATGTACCGCACCGGACGGCCGGTCGGAAGGGGAGGCGTGGCGCCCCCGGCCATGGCGACTGTCAGGGTAGGGGTGAGCCCCAAGGCGCGAGACGCCCGAAACGTGAAGCCCCCTGCAAGCGCGAGCCCCGACAGGAGGTGATCCTGCCGGGGCTCTTGGCTCCGTAGCGCGCTTCGCGGCCGCTTCCATCGTGCGGGCGGCGGCCGCGCGGCACGCTGCGCTGGCCCAGACGCTACCTGTACATGTTCTTGACGGCGCCCCAGGAGGCATCCTCGACCGGCACGGCGCCACCGGCGACGTAGTCGTAGAGGGCGCCCGCGTCACGCGCGAACTGCGTGGCGTCGCTGGTGCAGCCGAAGTCGATCGTCCCGAAGACCACCTTGACCGGCCCGAGATCGACAGTCGATCCGACCTGGCCCGAGACGTTGGACGGCATCGACGTGTAGTCGGCCAGACCGAGCATCAGCGGGACGATGTCGTCGGTGAAGAACGGGTTCGACTCGAAGCACGGAACCCCCCCGGTCTCGGCATGCAGGTTGCCGCTCAGGCCATCGAGCGGGCCGCCGGCGACGCCGGTGTAGGCGACGTCGGTGTCATCGGCGTTGATGTCGTCGGTGTAGGCCGCAACACCGAGGTAGATCTGCGGGAAGCCGCTGGCATTGCCGCGCGCGTAGAGATAGTCCTGCGCGATGAAGAGCATCGTGCCGCCGGTCAGCAGGTAGGCCTCGATGTTGGCCTCGTCGGTCAGGGAGATGTTCTCCTCGGGGTTGCTGAACCAGTTGTCGTTGCCGAGCACGAGGAGGGTCGGGTACTCGGCAGCGGTGAACGGCGTTGGGAACGTAAACGGCGACGCGGCGGCATCCTCGATGGCCGTCGTGGTGAGGCCCATGCCCTGGAGAACGGGCTCCCAGACCAGCGCCATGTTGGTGAAGTCGCCGCCGTTGGTCGAGCTGGCGATCAGGACGTCGGCCGTCACGCGGTCCACCGTGGTCTGGCCGGGATCGGGGGTGCCGTAGATGCCAGCGCCCGTGCGGGACAGGTCGCGGGCCGCGAAGGCGCTACCGGCAACGAGGACGCCCAACACGATCAGTGTCAAGGTGCGCATCATGGGGTCGTACTCCTCAGTGATCAGGGTGCAGGTTGTAGCAACGTGTCCGTGGCCACACTCCTAACACGGTAGTTTGAACTCTGGAGCCGCCCGGCCAGGCCAGGCGACGGTCTTCTGCGGACTGGGTGGGTAACCTCGCATCAAAGTGTAACATGGATGAAGACGGGTGGGCAACGCCGCCGCTCGGCGGCCGGCTCCGCCGGAACCGGTTCGGCATCCGGTGCCGTCCGGCGTCCCGACGAACGGATCGACCCGGCGCGCGATTGCGGGCGCCCGTGGACCGGGTCGGCCCCTCGCGTCAGCCTCGACGAGGCCCGGATTTGGTGCCCCAACTCCTTGCAGATGAGGAGGTTGGCTAACCGCCTGGTCGCTCGCGGCGACCGCCCGGGGGCAGGCCGGGCGGTCCTTGGGGGCCGGGCCGCGGCGGGCTCTGGGCACGCGCCAAAACCGACAGGACGCGCTCCCGCCAGGTCCCGGAGGTGCGGGCGGCGTACTGCTCGAGGGCCGCGACGACCTCCTCCCCGTCGGGCATCGGCCCGAAGCGGAAGCCCCGGTCGAGCAGCTCGATGGCCAGCGCCGCCTCCTCGTCGTTGCCGGTCCGGAGCCAGTCGAGCAGGACCGGCAGGTGGATGTGGGTCGCCAGCCAGAGCTCGTAGTAGCGAGCGCGGTCCTCACCGCGGCTGGTGAAGGTCGAGTCGACGATGGCGCCGCCGTCCTCGTAGCCCGCGAGGATGACGTGCGAGGCACGCGGATCGTCGACCTGGGCCAGGTCGCAGAGGGCACGCATCCGCTGGTGGCTCGACCAGGGTGCCCGGTAGGTCTCCACGAGCAGGTCGAAGGCGTGGGTCGCACAGCGCTCACGGCAGAGGTCGAGCGCGTAGGTGAAGAGCGGCGAGCCGGCGTCCCTGAGCCGGCGCATCGCCGCCGCCATGGTGTCGGCCGCCGCCGGGTGGGCGGCGGTCGCCAGCATGCGGAGACCGCGGTTGACCGCGGTCGAGTCGCTGCTGCCAACGTCGCGCTGCATCAGGGTCATCAGCGTATCAGCGTCACTGATCGCGGCAGCGGCGACGAAGAAGCGGTCACGGACGTTGGGTGGTGGAGCGGGGCTGGCGGCGTAGCGCAGGAAGGCACGGGCGAGGCGATCGCGGTCGCCCGCGTCGAGGCTGTCGTGGACGTCGTAGGCCCAGGCGCGGATCGGCTCCTTGCACGGCACGCAGATGTCCAGGTCCTCGACGAAGTCGATGACCGTGTCGAGGGGCGGCGGCGCCACCTCCATGCGGTACTGCACGATGAATTGCGGCATGTGCGCCGAGTCCGGGCCGACACCGGCGCTGCCCTCGAGACACAGATAGCGGATGTTCTCCCAGGGAATCGCGGCGAAGAACTGCTTCGACTCCTCGACGCGGATCTCGCGTGGCACGTCCCGGTACTGCGCGACGAAGGTGCGCCAGCGGGCGATCAGCTGGCCCAGACTGAGGTAGCCCTCGCCGTCCGCCGGGACGACGGCCGGCGAGGTGTCGCTGTCGCCGTCCGGGGGCGTGTCGGCCCGGGCGCCATCGAGCAGGATCGAAGCAGCGACCACCACGACGGCGAGCACGACGCTGAACGGGCCGGTGATATGCCGCTGCCGCCGGCGACGAACTGCTACCTGTGGCAGGACGCAGACGGGACCCACGTCGGGACGATCGGAACGCATGGCTTCACTCTTCATGGCGGAAGAGGATACGATCCCCCGCACGTGGGGTCAAACCCGCAGCCCCGTCGCGCCCTCCCGACGCGGACGCCCGGGGCGCGGCGTTCCGTGTCAGCGACGACATTGACAGCGAGGACGTTCCAGATGACCGAATCGATCGATGCCATCCTGCCCGACCGCGCGGCGCTCGGGCGCGTGCGCTCGGTGCTCGGGGAGGGCGTCCACCGAACGCCGGTCGTCTCGAGCCGCCTCCTGTCGGCGGCGGCGGGCTGCGAGCTGTTCCTCAAGTGCGAACAGCTGCAGCGCAGCGGCTCGTTCAAGATCCGCGGGGCGCTCCACTTCCTGACCCGTCTCGGGGCGGAGGCTCGGGCGCGCGGCGTGGTCACCGGCTCGTCCGGCAATCACGGCCAGGCGGTGGCGCTGGCGGCGCGCGAGGTCGGCACGCGGGCCACGATCGTCGCGCCCGAGGACATCGCAGCGGTCAAGGCGGCGGCCATCCGCGGCTACGGGGCGACGCTCGAGCGCTGCGGGCGCAGTTCGGCGGAGCGTCTTGGCCGGGCGGCCGAGCTGGCGGCCCCGCCCGGCGGCCCGGTCATGGTGCCGCCCTACGACCACCCGTGGATCGTCCAGGGGCAGGCGACGCTCGGTCTGGAGCTCGTCGAGCAGGCGTCCGACCTCGATGCGGTGGCGGTGCCGGTCGGCGGCGGCGGGCTGATCTCGGGCTGCGCGCTGGCGGTCAAGCTGCTCGCCCCGCGGGTGCGCGTGGTCGGCGTCGAGACCGAGGCGGCCGACGACGCCGGGCGCTCCTTCCGTGCCGGGGAGCGCCTGGCCATCGAGCTGCCCGACACCATCGCCGAGGGGATCCGCAACCTCCAGGTCGGTGAGCTCAACTGGGAGGTGATCCGTCGCCGCGTCGATGACATGGTGACGGTCACCGACGACGCGGTGCTCGAGGCGATGGCGCTCCTCCTGACGCGGGCCAAGGTGGTGGCCGAGCCGACCGGGGCCGTGGCGGTGGCGGCGGTGCTGGCCGGCAAGGTGCCGGGACGGCGGGTGGCGGCGGTGGTGAGCGGCGGCAATCTCGACCCGGCGCTGCTCGCGCGCCTGCCGACGACCATTTGACCCGCGCCGGGCTTGCCTCTACCCTCCGCGATCATCGGTCGTCCCGGCCTCCTCCCGGACGCCGCGGACGTCGCGTGGATCGACCCGCGCCAGCCGTCTTGCACGGGAGGAGAGCATGCCCGAACGCGCGCAGCGCGAGCACTGGGGATCGCGCATCGGCTTCGTCCTCGCCGCCGCCGGCTCCGCCATCGGCCTCGGCAACATCTGGAAGTTCCCGTTCATCACCGGACTCTACGGCGGTGCCGCCTTCGTCCTGGTCTACCTGGTCTGCATCGTGATCGTCGGCTTCCCGGTGATGCTGATCGAGTTCGCCATGGGACGGAAGACGCAGCGCAACCCGGTCGGCGCCTACGCGGCGATCGCCGGCAAGAAGAGCCTGTGGATCTGGGCCGGCGGGGTCGGGGTGCTGGCGGGCTTCGTCATCCTCTCCTACTACAGCGTCGTCGCCGGCTGGTGCATCAGCTACATCGTGAAGTCGCTCGGCGGCGGTTTCGGACAGTTGCAGGATCCGGCGCAGGCAGGGGCGCTGTTCGAGGCCTTCGCCGGCACGCCCTCGCAGGCGCTGGTGGCGCACGCCCTCTTCATGCTGCTCTGCATCGTCGTCGTCGCCCAGGGCATCAAATCCGGGATCGAGACCGCCTCGCGGACGCTGATGCCCACCCTGATCGTCATCCTGCTCCTCCTGGTCCTCCGCGGGCTGACGCTCGAGGGCTCGGGGGGCGGTATCGAGTTCCTCTTCAAGGCCGACTTCTCGAAGATCACCGGGGACTCGATCCTGGTGGCGCTCGGTCACGCCTTCTTCACCCTGAGCCTCGGCATGGGGGCGATGATCACCTACGGCAGCTACCTGTCGAAGAAGGACGACCTGGTCTCCTCGGCCATCATGGTCGTGATCCTCGACACCGTGATCGCGCTGCTGGCGGGCGTCGCCATCTTCACCGCCGTCTTCGCCGAGGGCCTGGCGCCCGACGCCGGACCGGGGCTCATCTTCCACGTCCTGCCGGTCGTCTTCGGCCACATGCCGGGCGGTACCCTGTTCGCCTTCCTGTTCTTCCTGCTCCTGTCGATCGCCGCGCTGACCTCGGGCATCTCGCTGCTCGAGGTGGTAATCGCCTACATGGTCGACGAGAAGGGCTGGCCGCGGCGCAAGGCGACCTGGACCTTCGGTGCCATCATTTTCCTGCTCGGCGTTCCATCGGCCCTCGCCTTCGGGCCGTGGAGCGACATCAAGATCGGCAGCTGGAACTTCTTCGACTTCTTCGACTACGTGTCGTTCAAGTACATGCTGCCGATCGGCGGCTTC
>JASFRE010000265.1:0-6623 GCA_050115055.1 Candidatus Eiseniibacteriota bacterium
GGGTTCGCCCTGCGTGGGAACCAGGGCACGAAGGCGCTGGTCTCTCGCTGGTAACGCCGGTAGTCGTCACCCCGCGAGCGCAGCGCCTGCTGCTCGGCGGGCGGAATGCCGGTCACCCAGACCAGCAGGAGGAGCATGATCGCCGGGGCGATCCAGGCCAGCCAGCCGGCCGGCGCGCCCGCCGCCCCGAGTGCGAACGCGCACCAGATCACCCACTCGAAGAAGTAGTTGGGGTGGCGCGAGTAGCGCCACAGGCCGCGCCGGCAGGTGCGGCCGTGCGATGCGGCGTCGGCCTTGAAGGCGCGCAGCTGACGGTCGGCGGTCCACTCGCCGAGCCAGCCGACCGCAAACACGGCCAGTGCCAGGAGATCGCCGCCCGCGGGGAACGGCGACGCGTCGGCGGTTCCGAGCAGGAACGGCAGCGACAGGAGGACGACGGCCACCGCCTGCAGCTCGAAGAAGCCGAGCAGCTTCCACTGCAGGTGCCGTTGCCAGTGCGCACGCAGCTCGCGGTAGCGCCCCTCCTCGGGCTTGCCGACGACCCGGTCGACGAGGAGGTGCGTTGCCAGCCGGAAGCCCCACAAACCGCCCATCGCGCCGAGCATGAGACGACGCGCCGGTTCACCGGTACCGGCGACGGCGCAGAATACGGCCATCCCGCCGACTGCCGCCGACCAGCCGACGTCGATGATGCCGGCGTTGCCGGTGCGCCGCTGGACGAGCCACAGGAGCAGCATGAGGAGCGCCGCGCCCGCGCCTCCGGTGAGTGCGATGATCCAGATCGCCATCTCGTGCCTCGCTCGTCGTACGCCGTCTAGCCGCCGCGCGGCAGCGGCACGCGCCCCCGCCACCGCGATCGCGCGAGCAGGATCTGAACGTCCCCGATCACCCGCTCGCGAAAGCCGCCCTCGCAGTAGGCGAGGTAGTACTCCCACAGGCGGATGAACGCATCGTCGAAGCCGAGCTCCCGCACCCGGGCACGGGCGGCCAGGAAGCGCTCCCGCCAGTGCCGCAGCGTGAGCGCGTAGTCCGGCGTCAGGTCCTCGAGCTGGACGATCGAGAGGTCGCTCGAGCGACCGATCGAGGTGGCGATCGCCCCCACCGACGGCAGGCACCCCCCCGGGAACACGAAGCGCTTGATGAAGTCGACGGCGCGTCGCGCCTGGTCGTAGCGCTGGTCCGGGATGACGATCGCCTGCAGGGCCATGAGGCCGTGCGGGGCGAGCAGCCGGCTGCAGGCCTCGAAGTAGTTATCGAAGTGCTCGGCGCCGACCGCCTCGATCATCTCGATCGACACCAGCTTGTCGTAGGTCCCGGTCAGCTCACGATAGTCGCGGTTCAGAACGGTGACGCGATCGGCGAGGCCGGACGCCTGGATACGCGCCCGCGCGTGGCGGTACTGTGCCTCGGAGATCGTCGTCGTCGTCACGCGGCAGCCGTGGTGGCGGGCCGCGTGCTCGGCGAAGCCGCCCCAGCCGGTGCCGATCTCGAGCACGTGATCGGCCGGTGTCAGGGCGAGCTTGTCGCACAGCCGGCGCAGCTTGGCGCGCGACGCGCGGGCCAGGTCGTCGTCGTCGCGCTCGAACCAGGCGCTCGAGTACATCATGGTCTCGTCGAGGAACTGCGCGAAGAAGTCGTTTCCGAGATCATAGTGCGCGGCGATGTTACGGCGCGCGCCCCGTCGCGAGTTGCGGCGGACCGCGTGGTAGATGAGGTCGAGCGGCTTGGTCAGCCACGAGAGACCGCCATCGACCCGTGCGAGCGTCTCCTGGTTGGCGGCGACGATGCGCACCAGCGTCACGAGGTCGTCGGCCGACCACAGCCCCTCGATGTAGGCGCGGCCGGCACCGACGTTGCCGCCGAGCAGCATCGTCGGGTAGCAAGCCGGATCGTGCACCCGCACCGTGGCGCGGAGCGGCAGGATCTCACTGGCGCGTCCGAAGACATGGACCGTCTCGCCCTCGGTGAGCAGGATCTGGCCGTGCTCGAGGTGCGACAGCGCGCGAAACAGCAACCGGCGCGCCAGGCGCTCGCCGGCCGTGGCCGGCCGGCAGGAGGGTGAACGGGTCGACGGGACGGTCGCCGGGGGGGACGGCGTCAAGGCGCCACCGGACCCGGCACGCGAATCGTCGGTCAGTCGATCGGTCATCGGCTCATGACCCCCAGGGTTGTTCCGGCATTGCGGCGCTGACTGACCACCGTGGTGTCGTCGGCCGGCGGTCGCGGATGCACACAGGTCGGGCAGCGCTTGGCGACGAGCTTGAGCGCCTGCCAGTGGATGGCGGCGATGACCTCGAGGGTCATCAGCGGATGCCGGACGAGGACGCGCGCCAGGTTGGCGGCGGTGAGCGCGCGCCGCTCGAGGACCATCGTGGCGTCGAAGAAGCTGCCGTCCGGCTTGGCGTTGTCCATGTGGATGACGAGCTGCCGTCCCGGCATGACGAACCGCCAGTCGTAATCGACATCCATGTCCATGAACGGCGAAACGAAGAAGCGCTTGCCGAGCCGGAAGCGCTTGGTGCCGGCGGTGCCCAGGTTGGCGCTGTCGTCGAGCACGTAGTGGTGACGCTCGCCCCAGGGCGTGTTGGTGACCTCGGCGACGAGTGTCTCCACGTGCCGGGCCTCCCGGTCGTAGCAGTAGTAGACACTCAGCGGATTGAAGCAGTAGCCGAGGTAGCGGAGGTGCGTCAGCAGCCGGATCGGTCCCTCGGGTCGCCGGCCGAGACGGTGCTCGACCAGGTCGCGCACCGCCGTGTCGAGCGGCACCGACGGATCGCCCAGGTGGTCGGCGCGCCGGAACCAGGCCGGCGCCGGGCGGCGCGCCGACCAGCCCGGGAAGCGGTCGAAGAGCGTCGGCAGCTCGCCCAGGTCCAGGTACATCATGTAGAGGCCGTAGGTGAAGGCATTCCGTACCGGGGCGTGTCGCCGGTGCCGCACCGTGCCGGTGTAGATGCAGCTCGACGGACTCATGCCGCACGCTCCCCGTCGAGCCCCAGCCCGAAGTGACGCGCCACCTCGAGTGCGCTCCGGACACCGTCCTCGTGAAAGCCGTGCCCCCAGTAGGCGCCGCAGTAGTAGGTGTTCCGCACGCCATTCAGCGCACCGAGCCGTTCCTGCGCGCGAAACGCCTCCCGCGTGTAGACCGGATGGTGATAGGTCATCGACCGCAGCACGGCCTCCGGATCGATCACGTCCTCTCGATTCAGGCTCACGACGTAGCGCCTCTCCGTGCGCAGCCTCTGCAGGCGGTTCATGTCGTAGCTCACCGCGACCCGGTCGCGCGGCTCGCGCGGCAGGTAGTAGTTCCAGCTCGACCAGGTCTGCCGGCGCCGCGGCAACATGCCCGTGTCGGTGTGGAGCACGGTGCGATTGGCCTGGTACGGGATCGCGCCCAAGATCTCGCGCTCGGCCGGCGACGGATCGGTCAGCATCGCCAGCGCCTGGTCGGAGTGCGCCGCGATGACGATGCAATCGAAGCGGAGCGCCTCGCCGGCGGCGAGCCGCACGTCGACGCCGTCCCCTCGCCGCGTCACCGCCGTCACCCGGGCGCCGACCCGGATCCGGTCGCGGAAGCCGCGCGTCAGCGGCTCCAGGTAGCGGCTGGAGCCGCCCTCGACGACCTCCCATCGCGGCGCCCGGCGGCCGTGCAGCACGCCGTGATTCTCGAAGAAGCGGAGGAAGTTGAGGGCCGGGAAGCGGAGCAGCTCGGCCGGGTTGGCCGACCAGAGCGCCGCCCCCATCGGCACGATCAGCCGATCGCGGAAGGCGGCCGAGTAGCCGTTGCGCTCCAGGAACTCACCGAGCGCGATCTCCGGGTCAGCCAGCGCGAGGGTGCGCCGAGCATGGCGATTGAAGCGCCTCACGTCGAGCAGCATGCGGTAGTGATCAGGACGCAGCAGGTTGGCGCGGCGAGCGAACAGCGTATTCAGCGAGTCGCCGCTGTACTCATCGCCCGTCCGCTCGCACTGCACGCTGAAGCTCATGTCGCTGGGCCGCGAGGCGACGCCGAGACGCTCGAGCAGCCGGCAGAAGTTGGGATAGTTCTGCCGGTTGAAGACGATGAAGCCGGTGTCGACCGGCACGCGCCTGCCGCCCGGCTCCTCCACGTCCACCGTGTGCGTGTGACCGCCGATGCGATCGGCCGCCTCGAGCACGGTGATCGCGTGCTCCTCGTGGAGCAGGTAGGCGGTGGCGAGGCCGGAGATGCCGGCGCCGATGATCCCGATGTTCACTGCAGCCTTCCTCTCGCGTGGCGAGGTGACGTCACGCTTCGGTGCTGCCGAGGGTCGGGGATGTCCCCCGGCCTGCCGGCACATCTTGCCGCCCGGCATCGCGCACCTTGATCGGAACCGGGCGCAGGTCCCAGACGAGCCCGAGCCACTGCATGGCTCGCAGCACGTAGAAGGTGATGTCGATCTCCCACCAGTAGAAGCCCTGCCGCGCGGCGGCCGGGAAGTGATGATGGTTGTTGTGCCAGCCCTCGCCCATGGTGAGCAGGGCGAGCCACAGGTTGTTGCGACTGGTGTCGCCGGTCGCATAGCGCCGGCTGCCGAACCGGTGCGACAGCGAGTTGATCGTGTAGGTGACGTGCGACAGCGCCACCGTGGAGATGAAGAAGCCCCAGACCACCATCTGGGCCCCGCTGGTTCCCAGGTGCGGCGCGACGCCGGCCAGCGTGGCACCGAGGAGATAGAGCCCGGCGGCGAGGACGACCGGCACGACGAAGTGATAACGATCGACCCAGACGAGCTCCCGGAAGCGGCTCAGATCCGGTACTACCTCGAGCCGCGTGGCGATGGTCGAGCGACTGAAGAACCAGCCGACATGGCTCCACAGGAAGCCGTGCCGCAGCGGCGAGTGCATGTCGCCGGGACCGTCGGCGTGCCGGTGGTGGAGCCGGTGATGGGCGGCCCACCAGAGCGGGCCCTTCTGCACGGCGGCGTTTCCGAGGAGCGCGAACAGGAACTGCACGGCGCGCGAGGTCTTGAAGGTGCGGTGCGAGAAGTAGCGATGGTAGAAGCCGGTGATGGCGAACATCCGCGCGGCGTAGACCGCGAGGGCCACCAGCAGCGCCACCGGGCTCCACCCGACCCAGAGGACGCCGAGGCAGGCGATGTGCAGCCCGATGAACGGCATGCCGCACAGCCAGTCGGCCAGCGTGAGACGCGGTCGGCTGCCGGTGTCGCCGGCCGCGGACGACCGTGCCGGGGCGGCGCCCCGGACGTCGGTAGCGCTCTGATCGGTTGCGTGGGCCATCATCCTGCTCGACCTCCCGCCGACACCGCCTCCACGGAGGCCCGTGCGGCTCGCGCGCGCGCCGGTCATGGGAGACTCCGCACCCAGCGGGTCAGCGCCTGCCGGTCCGAAATGTAGTCGATGCCGCGGGGGCCCCGTCGCCCCTGGCGCGCCCCGCGCCCGCCGACCACCAGGCGCACCCGGGCGGGCAAGGCGGCGCGGAGCTCTCGCAGCGTGCGGTCGGTCTGGACGCCACCGGTCGCCAGCGACACGCTGATCGCCACCCCGATCGCCCGCATCTCCTCGACCGCCGCCACCAGCTCGGCCACCGGCGTCCCGGTGCCGAGGACCTGCGGCCGCGCTCCGGCGAGGGCGCAGAGGACGGCAGCGATCTGCATGCCGATGCCGTGCGCTTCCCCGGGCAGCGTCGCCACGACGATGACCTTGGCGTCGCCGGGAGCCGAGACGGACGTGCGGAGCGATCGCAGGAGACCCTCGAGCAGCTCCGACAGGTAATGCTCGTGACGGATCTCGAGTGTACCGCGCGTCCAGGCATGCCCCACCGTCTCGAGCAGCGGTCCGAGCACCTGATCGATGAACCGGTGCGGCCCCAGCACCTCGATCTGCCGACGCAGCTCGGCGCCGGCCTGCTCGCCCTCGAAGCCGCGCACGAGATCGATGATCGTCCCGAGCTCCCGCGCGCGATTGTCCCCGGACGGAGGGGGAGCGAGCAGCGCGTCCAGCTCCCCGTCAGTCAGATGCACCACGCTCGAGGGACGGAAGCCGAGCGCCAGGGCCTCGGCGATGCGCCGCAGCCAGCGCCGGTGCTCCTCGGTGTAGCGGCGATGACCGGAGGTCAGCCGCACCGGCACGGGCCGGCCGTAGCGTCGTTCCCAGACGCGGATCGTGTCGGCGGAGATGCCGGTGGAACTGGCCAGCTCGCCGATCGACACCAGTTGCCGCGTGTCGTGCGATGTGTCCTCGACGTGCATGACTCACGTCCTCGTCGCGGGTCGGTCGCTGCCGCTGCCGCGCGGTTACCAGCCCTCGGTTCCCGGTTCGCCCTTGAAGGGTCCGACGATGTCCGGGGTGATCCAGCCTCCGTAGAAGCGACCCGGCTGCGGGGTCACCACGTGCTCCCCGACCCGGCAGCGGTCCACGCGACCGGCGTAGAAGGCCAGGCAGTCGCGAAGCTCCGCGAATGACGGCGTCGGCATCGGGAAGCTCCAGGCCACGTCCTCGACCACGATGTCATCCATGCTCAGCGACCAGTAGACAGCATGTCCCTTCCACTCGCAGAAGCTGGTGCGCCCGCTCGCGGTCAACCACTCCATGCGGACGTGCATGCGCGGGATGTAGTAGGCGGGCGGACTGGCCGTCTCGACGAC
>JASFRE010000266.1:0-6611 GCA_050115055.1 Candidatus Eiseniibacteriota bacterium
CCGGTCGCCGGCCCGCCGGCCGGCGGTCCAGAGCGGCGCGCCACGCTGCCGCCCGAGATCGCGGAGTTCGGCACCCACCACCGTGGCGCCATGCGGCGCTGGCAGGCGGAGCTGGCGGAGATGGGGCCGGACCGACGGCGGACCGTGGCCTGGGGCTCGGGCTGCAAGGCGCTCAACTTCCTGAACGCGCTGGAGACGGCCGGCCGCATCGAGTACGTCGTCGACATCAACCCGGAGCGCCAGGGTCGGTTCATCCCGGGGGCCGGTCAGGAGGTGGTGGCGCCCGGCTTCCTCGTGAGCTACCGGCCGCAGCAGGTCATCGTCACCAACCCGCTCTACGAGCGCGAGATCCGCGACACCGTGGCGGGGCTCGGTCTCGACTGCGCGTTCACCACGCTCTGAGCCGCCAGCGCCGGGGCAGATGCCCCAGGGGGAGGCGCCGGATGGAGGCGGTGGGCGGGCGGGCGGGCGCACGGGCCGCGAAAGAAGTGCGTCCGGGGCGTCGAAATGACTGATGGACCGGCTTCCCCGCGGCCGTGCGCCGGGAGCCGGGGCCGGCTGGTGGTGCCGCGGTGACCGGTGACCGGCAGCCGGTGGCCCGCAGCCGGCAGCCGGCGACCCGGGCCGGGCCCGGCCCGGCCCAGCCCGGTGAGTGTGAGCCGCGAACCTGAGGAGACGGGGGCGACCCGAGACCATGCAATCCAGACTGCCTCCTCACGCACGACCCGCACCGCGGGTGAGCATCGGACTGCCGGTGCGCAACGGCGAGACCTACCTGGCCGAGGCGATCGCGTCGCTGCTCGCGCAGACCTTCGACGACCTCGAGCTCATCATCTCGGACAACGCCTCGACCGACTGCACCCGCGCGATCTGCGAAGCCTTCGTCAGGCAGGATCCGCGGGTGCGCTACGTGCGCGAGGACGAGGACCGCGGCGCCGCCTGGAACTACAACCGGACGTTCGAGCTGTCGCGGGGTGGCTATTTCAAGTGGGCCACCGATGACGATCTCCACGATCCGCGCTACCTGGAGACCTGCGTCGACCGTCTCGACGCCGACCCGGAGACCGTCTGGTGCCACACGCGCACGCTGCTCATCGGTCCGGACGGCCGGCCACTCGACGGCCCGGCCGGTGGCGTGCTGAGCTACGCCCCGGCCCCCACCACCACCCACGGAACCCGGCACCGTGGCGGACGAGAGTCCGACGACGTGGCCGTCCGGCTGCGCTCCATCCTCATCGAGTCGCGCGGCGTCCGTGACATCTTCGGGCTCATGCGCACCGAGGCGGTGCGCCGTACGTCGCTGCACCTGCCGATCTACGGCGCCGACAAGGTGCTCGTCGCCGAGCTGGCCCTGCAGGGCCGCTACCGCGAGGTGCCGGAGGTCCTCTTCCTGGGGCGGGTCCATCCCCGCGCCTCGAGTGCGCTCGGCTCGGCGGCCGAACAGCGGCGGTGGATTGCCGGCGACCGGGGCCCGCGTCCCGTCTCGCCGCGGCTGGCCATCCTCCAGGCCCACTGCCGCGCCATCCGGCGCGCCGATCTGACGACCGCCGAGCGCGCACGGTGCTACGCGGTCATCGGTCGCTACCTGCTACAGGTCCGCAAGTGGCGGGCCGTGTTCGGCGGTGCGCTGGCCGGCTCCGGGACCGGCGGTGGCTACCTGCCGGCGCTCAGGACCCTGGATACCGCGCGCCCGGCGTCCCGGACACCCGGCCCGAGGAGCCAGTCATGAAGGTCGCCATCCTGGCCGGAGGGGTCGGCACGCGGCTCGCCGAGGAGACCACGGTCAAGCCCAAGCCGATGGTCGAGATCGGCGGCAAGCCGATCCTCTGGCACATCATGAAACACTACTCGTTCTATGGCCTCCGCGAGTTCGTGATCGCGCTGGGCTACAAGGGTGAGTACATCAAGAAGTACGTCGTCGACTACTGCGCGCTGAACGGCGACCTGACGGTGGAGCTCACGGCCGGCAACGGCGGCTCGCGGATCACCCGCCACGACGTCGATCACCCGAGCTGGACGGTGGAGCTGATCGACACCGGCCAGCGCACCCTGACCGGGGGCCGCCTCCGCCGGCTGGCGCGCCACCTGGGAGACACCACCTTCATGCTGACCTGGGGCGATGGTGTCTCGGACGTCGATCTCCACCAGCTCCTCGAGTTTCACCGCGCGCACGGCCGGCTGGCCACCGTCACGGCCGTCCGGCCGCCGGCCCGCTTCGGGCACATGCGCTTCGACGCCGACCGTGTCATCGAGTTCACCGAGAAGCCGCAGACCGCCGAGGGCTGGATCAACGGCGCCTTCTTCGTGCTCGAGCCGGGGGTGCTCGACTACATCGAAGGCGACATGACGCAGTGGGAGGCCGAGCCGATGGAGCGCCTGGCACGCGACGGCCAGCTGATGGCCTACCGGCACCAGGGCTTCTGGGCCTGCATGGACACGCTGCGAGACAAGCACCGGCTCGAGGTCCTCTGGCAGTCCGGCGAGCCGCCCTGGAGGATCTGGGAGCCGTGAGCATGCGCGTTCTGATCACCGGCCACCTCGGTTACGTCGGCACCGTCCTGACCCCCATGCTGGTCCGCGCCGGTCACGACGTGACCGGGCTCGACACCGACATCTACCGCCGCTGCACGTTCTCGTCCGGCGGTGACATCCTGGCGGTCCCGACCGTCACCCGCGACGTCCGCGACGTCGAGCTCACCGACCTCGTCGACTTCGATGCCGTCATTCACCTGGCCGGGCTGTCGAACGACCCTCTCGGCAACCTGCGCCCGGAGCTGACCGCGCAGATCAACGGCGAGGCGTCGGTGCGCCTGGCGACGCTGGCCCGGCGGGCCGGTGTCGAGCGCTTCCTGTTCGCGTCCTCGTGCAGCAACTACGGCGCCGCCGGCGACGACCTGATCGACGAGACCGCCCCCCTCAGGCCGGTCACGCCTTACGGCCAGTCGAAGGTGGCAGCCGAGCGCGGCATCGTCGCGCTGGCCGACGAGCGCTTCTCCCCCACCTTCCTGCGCTCCGCCACGGCGTGTGGCGTGTCACCGAGGCTGCGCTTCGACCTCGTCCTCAACAACCTGGTTGCCTGGGCCTGCACGACCGGACGCATCCTGATGAAGTCGGACGGCACGCCGTGGCGCCCGATCGTCCACATCGAGGACATCGCGCGCGCCTTCCTGGCGGTCCTCGAGGCTCCGCGCGAGCGCGTCCACGCCGGCGTCTTCAACGTGGGGCGCAGCGAGGAGAACTACCGGGTCAGCGAGCTGGCGGAGATCGTGGCATCGACGGTGCCCGGCTGCCGCGTCGAGTTCGCCCCGGGGGCCGGACCGGACACGCGCTGTTACCGCGTGAGCTGCGATCGGCTGCGCGACACGTTGCCCGGCTTCGAGCCGCGCTGGGACGCCCGCCGCGCCGCCATCCAGCTGCGGGACGCCTACCGCGCCGGTGACCTGCAGGTCGCCGACTTCGAGGGCCCGCGCTTCCAGCGCGTCGCGCACATCCGGCAGCTCATGGCGGAGGGCGTGCTCGACCCGGAGCTGCGCCATCGCGTGCGCGGCGAGGGCGACAGCGCTGGCGTCGCTCCCGCTCCCAACGGCCGTCCGTCGGCCTCCTTCGCCGCCCGCTGTCGCGATGCCCGCTGTCGCTCCTGCGGGCGACCGGCCCTCGAGCCGGTGCTGGATCTCGGACCGATGCCGCTCGCCGACGGCTTCCGGACCGCCGCGGCGCTGAACGGGGACGAGCCCCGCCACCCGCTCGAGCTGGCGCGCTGCCCGCACTGCCACCTGGTGCAGATCCTCGAGACCCTGCCGGGCGACGTGCTGTTCGACGCCGACTACCTCTACTACTCCTCGTTCATCGATACCCTGGTGCAGCATGCCCGGGACAACGCCCACGAGCTCATCGAGCGGCGCGGCCTCGACGCGAGCAGTCTCGTCGTCGAGCTGGCCAGCAACGATGGTTACCTGCTGCGCCACTTCAAGGAGCGCGGTGTCCCGGTGCTCGGCATCGATCCGGCGCCGGGGCCGGCGGCCGCCGCACGGGCGCTCGGCATCGAGACGCGCTGCACCTTCTTCACCGCTGAGCTCGCCGACCAGCTCCGTGACGAGGGGGTGCGCGCCGATGTCGTCATTGCCAACAACGTCCTCGCACACGCCACCGACACCAACGACTTCGTGGCCGGCATCCGCCGCCTGGTGCGGGACGACGGTCTCGTGGTGATCGAGGTGCCCTATGTCCGCGACCTCATCGATCACGGCGAGTTCGACACCATCTACCACGAGCACCTGTGCTACTTCTCGGCGACCAGCCTGGTGGCGCTGTTCGAGCGCCACGATCTCCACCTGAACGACGTGCGCCGGCTGCCGATCCACGGCGGCTCGCTCCGCCTCTACATCGAGCCGGTGGCGCGCCGTGGCGACGCGGTGCGCGACCTGCTCGCCGAGGAGCACCGCCTGGGTCTCGATGACTCCGCCTACTACGAGGGCTTCGCGCGACGCGTCGCCGCGATCCGCCGCGAGATGCAGGCCCTCGTCAGGACTCTCGTGGGCCAGGGCAAGCGCATCGCCGCCTACGGCGCCGCCGCCAAGGGCACGATCATGCTCAATGTCCTGGGACTCGACGAGACCTCCCTGACCTACGTGGTCGACCGCAATGTCCACAAGCAGGGACGCTTCATGCCGGGCTCCCGCCTCGAGATCCTGCCGCCGTCTCGCCTCGTCGAGGACCGTCCCGACTTCGTGCTGATCCTGCCGTGGAACTTCCGGGACGAGATCATCGAGCAGCAGGCCGCGTTCGTGGCCGGCGGCGGTCGCTTCATCGTGCCGGTCCCCGAGCCGGCGATTCTCCGGGGCAACGGACAGCCGGGCCGCCGGGAGCACCCGGCACGGGGAGTGCAGGATGATGGATGAGACCCCGCCGACCGCGGGCCCCGCAGACGGGAAGGCGACGTCCTGCCCGTCGTGCGACGGGACGGCGATCGAGACCATCTACACCGCGCGCTCGATCCCGGTCCACAGCTGCATCCTGATGGGCAGTCGCGACGAGGCCGTGGGCTATCCGCGCGGTGATCTGGAGCTCGCCTTCTGCGATTCCTGCGGCTTCGTCTTCAACCGCGTCTTCGATCGCACGGTCCACGAGTACTCGCACAGCTACGAGGAGACGCAGGGATTCTCGCCGACCTTCGGCGCCTTCGCACGCTCCCTGGCCGAGCGGCTCGACGCGCGCTTCGCGCTCCGTGGCAAGACGGTGCTCGAGATCGGTTGTGGCAAGGGCGAGTTCCTGGCCCAGCTCTGCGCCCTGGCCGACTGCCAGGGCATCGGTCTCGATCCGAGCTACGTGCCCGGGCGCCTGCCCGACGATCTCGCCCGGCGCGTGCGATTCATCGAGGACTTCTACGGCCCCGCCTATGCGCATCTCGAGGCGGATCTCGTCTGCTGCCGTCACACCCTCGAGCACATCGATTCCACCGGCGCATTCGTCGCCGACCTCCACACCGCCCTCGCCGCGCGTCCGGCGACGCCGGTCTTCTTCGAGGTCCCGGATGCCCGCCGCGTCCTCCAGGAGGGGGCCTTCTGGGACATCTACTACGAGCACTGCTCCTACTTCAGCGCCGGCTCGCACGCCCGCCTCTTCCGGCGCGCGGGCTTCGACGTGCTGGACCTGGAGCTGGCCTATGCGGGGCAGTACATCCTGCAGACCGCGGTGCACGCCAACGGCGGCGCCCCCGTCCCGCCGGCGCCGCTCGAGGACGACCTGAGTGCCATGCGCGCCGCGGCGGCGGCCTTCCCGGCCACCGTCCGCCTGTCGATCGAGCGCTGGCACGACCAGATCGAGCGTGCCCGACGGCGCGGGCGGCGCGTGGTCATCTGGGGCTCGGGTTCGAAGGGCGTCGCCTTCCTGACGACGCTGGGGCTGGGGGATGCCGTCGAGCACGTCGTCGACATCAACCCGCACCGGCACGGCCGCTTCATGCCGGGCACCGGACAGGAGATCATCGCCCCCGAGCGGCTGGCCACGCTGCGGCCGGAGCTGGTGATCGTCATGAACCCGGTCTACGTCGACGAGATCTCCGCCGACCTCGAGCGCCTGGGCGTCAGCGCCGAGGTGCGGGCGGTGTGAGGCCGGCGGGAGCGAGCGCACGCACGCGTCGCAGGCGGGCCGCGGACAGGGCCAGCACCACGCAGACGACCAGACCGAAGCCCGGAGCCACCAGCCCCTCGCAGGTCATCGCGTTCAGCAGCAGGAAGACGGCGGCGCCGAAGACGGCCGCACGCAGGCGGACGACGCCGGCAGGGGTCGTGTCGCGCAGGGCGGCGCCGCGCAGCGGCCCGGGATCGAGCGCCCCGAGGAACGGCAGCCAGAAGAGCAACGTGCCGACGATCCCGAAGTCGAGCAGCGTCTGCGCCACCTCGTTGTGGGCGTAGGCCCCCTCGCGCGCCCAGGAGATGAGCCCCACCACCAGCTCACGCGACGACAGGTAGCCGTGACCGAAGAACGGCCGCTCGGCGATCAGCTCGCCGAGCGCCGTCCAGAGCTCGATCCGCCCGTTCAGCCCCATCACCTCCTGCGTGGTCTGGCCGCGCAGCACGAACTCGGCGAGCTTGCCCTCCGAACCCTCGAGA
>JASFRE010000267.1:0-6610 GCA_050115055.1 Candidatus Eiseniibacteriota bacterium
CGGCGGCGCGCGAGCGCTGCGAGGAGCCGGTGCCGGTCCAGGTGCAGGCACTCATCGAGGCGACGCACTACCTCGAACATCTCGAGGAGGACGATCCGATGACCGCGGAGGGGCGGGCCGAGAATCTCGAGCAGCTCGCCGCGGCCGCCGCACACTATGCCGAGGTGTCGGGGGACCCGAGCCTCGAGGGATTCCTGGCCGACGTGGCGCTGGTCGCCGATCTCGACGAGGCCGCCGGCCCGGACGAGGCCCTCGTCACCCTGATGACGGTGCACAACGCCAAGGGGCTCGAGTACGAGCTGGTGCTGGTCGCCGGCCTCGAGCAGGGCCTGTTCCCGCACGTCTCGGCGCTCGAGAGCGAGTCCGAGCTCGATGAGGAGCGCCGGCTGTTCTACGTGGCGCTGACGCGCGCCCGGCGTCGCGTGGTGCTGTCGGCGGCACGCAGTCGCCTGCGCTACGGACGCACCGAGTACCAGCCGGTCTCGCAGTTCGTCGAGGAGCTGGTGGCGGCGGCGGCGAACGACCTGGAGGTCATCGACCGGAGCGGCGGCGAGAGCCTGTGGGCCGAGGGCGGCTGGCGCGACGGTGCCCGTGCGCTCCGCGGCGGCGGCTCGAGGGCGCGCGACGGCCTGGAGCGCTCCGCCGGCGCACGGCGCGCGGAGCGCGGCGGACGGCCGCCGCTACGGGTGGTGCGCGGCAGCGGCGCCGTGGTGCCGGCGCGGGCGGCGGGTCGAGATGGCGACGCCGTCGACATCGATGGCGCCGATGCGGTCGATGCCGCCGATCTCGCCGATCGGGACGAGGCGATCGATCTCGATCCCGAGGACTGGGCGATCATGGTCGGCGCACCCGTCTGGCACGCGCAGTTCGGGCGTGGCCGGGTGGTCGGCCAGGAGGGCCGCGGTCCCGATGCGCGCCTCACGGTCCGCTTCGACGGGGCCTTCACCAAGAAGGTGGTGGCGCGGTTTCTGAGCCTCATCGAGGAGTGACGCGGATGGCGATCGAGACGGGGCCGGACGGTACCGGGCCGGCGGCGAGCTCGGCGGGCGGCGCCTGGGAGCGCGCGGACGCGACGACGCTGCGCGCCCTCGTGGCGCTCCTGCGCCAGCTCAACAGCGCCCCGGATCCGTGGACGCAGCTCGAGCGCGTGGTGGCGCTCGCCGCCCGGGTGCTGGGGGCGGGCCGGGGCTCGATCTGCGTGGTGCGGGGGCGGCCATCCTACCTCGAGCCGCGCGTCGTGCGCGGACGCGCGGTCGCCGAGGGCCGGCGGCTGCTGCCCGGTGATGGCGGTGTCACCGGCTGGGTGGCGCTCCACGACGCGCCGCTGGTTCTCGAAGATCCGGCCGGGGACGCGCGCTACGACCCGCTGCCGCCGGTCGATGCGGACGGCCCGCCACCGCCGCGAAACCTGGCCGCGGTGCCGCTGCGCAACGAGCTCGGCCTGGAAGGCGTCCTCGAGCTCGAGGATCGCGAGGGCGGTTTCGGCACCGCGGAGCTCGAGCTCTTCGTGGCGATCGCCGAGGAGATCGCCGTCTGGCTCCGCAAGGCGCGCCTGGTGCGCGAGCTCGGCCGGCAGCGATTGCTGAGCGATCTCCTCTTCGACATCAACAAGACGCTCGTCTCCTCGCTGGAGCTCGACGCGGTGCTGGGGCGCATCGTCGACGCGCTTGGCCGCGTGCTCGAGTTCGACGCCGCCGGCATCTTCCTGGTGACGCATGAAGGCAGCGTCGAGCACGTCGTCGCCCGCGGTTACGACGTGTCGCGCATGGACCTCCTGCATCAGAAGGTCGGGGCCGGACTGGTCGGCTGGGCGATCGCCGCCGGCGAGGCGATCGCCGCCGGCGACGTGTCGCGCGATCGGCGTTACATCAATGCGCGCGACGCCACGCGCTCGGAGCTGGTGGCGCCGATGATCTCCAAGGGCCGCGTGATCGGCGCCTTCAACATCGAGAGTGACCTGAGTGACGCCTTCTCGTCGCACGACCTCGAGCGGCTGCGGGCCTTCGCCGATCAGGCGACGGCGGCGGTCGAGATCGCCCGCCTGCATGCGCGCGCCCTCGAGGCCCGGCGTCTCGAGGAAGAGCTGTCGATCGCCCGCGAGATCCAGGCAGGGCTGATGCCGGCCACCATGCCGGAGGTGCCGGGGATCGACCTCGCCGGCCACAACGTGCCGTCGGAGGCGGTGGGTGGCGACTACTACGACGTCATCGACGTGGCGCCGGGGCAGCTCGGTGTGGTGATCGGCGACGTGTCGGGGAAGGGGGTCCCCGCCGGTCTGATCATGGCGTCGTTCCGCGCGGCGTTGCTCGCCGAGATCCGCAACAACTACTCGATCGCCACCATCTTCCGGAAGGTCAACCGCCTGCTCTTCGAGTCGATCGAGCCCGATCGCTTCGTCACCGCCTTCTACGGTGTCATCGACCTTCACTCGCTTCGCTTCACCTACGCGTGCGCTGGCCACAACCCGGCAATCATCGTGCGCGCGGACGGCGGCGTCGAGCAGCTGGAGGTGGGGGGCACGGTGCTGGGGGCGTTCGCCCACTCCGCCTACGAGGAAGGGGTCTGCCAGCTGGCCCGGGGCGATCTTCTCGTCCTCTACACCGACGGCGTCACCGAGACCGTCGATCACGCCGAGTGCGAGTTCGGGGCCGACACGCTGATCGACCTCGTCCGCACCTGTCGCCACGAGCCGGCGGCGACGGTGGCCGCGTCGATCGAGCGCGCCGTGCAGCGTCACGCCAGCGGGCGCGCGGTGCGCGACGACCTGACGCTGCTCGTCCTCAAGGTCGGCAGCGGCAACGCGGGGAGCAGCGGGTGAACGTGCCGGCGCGGACGGTCGCGCTGATCGGGCTCATGGGCTCCGGCAAGAGCGCCGTCGGCAGGCGGCTGGCGGCGCGCCTCGACCGGCCGTTTCGTGACACCGACACGCTGATCGAGCAGGCCACCGGGCTGCGTGTGGCCGAGATCTTCGCCCGTCACGGCGAGGCGACCTTTCGCCGTCACGAGCGGCAGCTGATCGCCCGCTTGCCGGCCGATCATGCCGGCACCGTCCTGGCCCTCGGCGGGGGCATGTTCGTCGGTGCCGCCAACATCGAGGCGATCCGCGCGGCCTGCTTCACGGTCTGGCTCCGCGTGTCGCCGCACGTCGCGCTCGAGCGCCTGGGACGCGAGCCCGGCACCGTGCGGCCGCTCCTCGATGGCGCCGACCCGGCCGCGCGCCTCGAGGCGCTCGACCGCGAGCGGCGGCCGTGGTACGCACGTGCCGACGCGTGGGTGGACGTCGATGGGCCCGGCGTCGACGCGGTCGTCGAGCGCGTGATGGAGTTGCTCGTCGGGGCCGGCCCATGCGCGTGACCGGCGGCGCGCTGCGCGGCCGCCGCCTGCGTACGCCACGCGGGCGCGGCGTCCGCCCGAGCTCCGATCGCGTGCGCGAGGCGCTGTTCCAGATCCTCGCCGGCCGTCTCGCCGGGGCGCGGGTCGTCGATGCCTTCGCCGGCACCGGCGCGCTCGGGATCGAGGCGCTCAGCCGCGGTGCCGCACACTGCGTGTTCGTCGAGCAGCGATCCGAGGTGGCCGCGCTCCTCGGGCGCAACCTCGAGGCGCTCGCGCTCGGGCCGCGGGCCCTGGTGCGGAACGAGCGGGTGGAGCACTGGCTCGTTGCACGGAGCGCGCACGATGCCGCGGGCTGCGACCTCGTTCTCCTCGACCCCCCCTATGCACGCTGCGATCTGGGGCCGGTCATCGACGGCTGCCTGGCGCTCCTGGCCCCGGGAGGGCTCCTCGTCTGGGAGCACCGGCGCGGTGCCGCGATGCCCGACTGCGCCGCCCGCCGGGTCGACGCGCGCGCCTACGGGGACACGGGGCTCAGCTTCCTCGAGTCCGCCGCCGGCCGTCCCGCCCCGGACGACTGACCTTGCCCCCTCCGGGCACGTCCGGTAGGCTTCGTCCTTCCCGTTCACGGGGCGGTCGGCGCTCCCAGCCAGCGAAGGAGGTGCGCGTGTCCACCGTGGTGTTTCCCGGCACGTTCGATCCGGTGACCATCGGTCATCTCGACATCATCCGCCGCGGCCTCAAGATCTTCGATCACATCACGGTGGCGGTGGGCACGCATCACGAGAAACGCAAGATGTTCAGCGTCAATGAGCGCATGGCGATGCTTCGCGAGGCGGTCGAGACCGCGATCGACGATCACGACGCGCGCGTGAACATCGTCTCGTTCACCGGGCTGCTCGTCGACTTCGCGCGGGAACAGAAGGTGACGACGATCATCCGCGGCCTGCGCGTCCTGTCCGACTTCGAGTACGAGTTCCAGATGGCGCTGATGAATCGCAAGCTCGCGGACTCGGTGGAGACGGTCTTTCTCATGCCGAGCGAGGAGCTGGTCTGCCTGACCTCGACCATGGTCAAGGAGATCGCGCGGCTGGGCGGGCCGATCGAGAAGCTCGTGCCGCCGTGCGTCGTGCCGCTCCTCTCGCGCAAGCTGGCACTCGGCATGGATTGAGCCCGGGCGATCCGCAGGCGATCGACCCGCTGCGGCCGGCAGGGAAGGGGCATCACACAGTGACGCATCTGTCGAAACTGGTCCAATCGATCGAGCCTTCGCCGACCCTGAGCGTCGACGCCACCGCACGACGCCTGCGCGATGCGGGGCGCGAGATCCTGAGCCTGGGTGCGGGGCAGCCGGACTTTCCGACCCCGCCCGAGATCTGCGAGGCGGCGATCGCCGCCATCCGCCAGGGCGTTGGCCAGTACACCGCGGTCGAGGGTACGTCCGAGCTGCGCCAGGCCATCGTCACCAAGCTCGAGCGCGACAACGGCCTCCGTTACTCGCCCGATCGGATCGTGGTCTCGAACGGCGCCAAGCACTCGCTCTACAACCTGATGCTCGCCGCCGTCGAGCCGGGTGACGGTGTGCTCCTGCCAGTGCCCTACTGGGTGAGCTACCCGGCGATGGTGAAGCTGGCCGGCGGCGAGCCGCAGTACGTCGAGGGCGATCGGGCCAACGCCTGCAAGATCACGCCCGCGTCGCTCGAGGCACGCATCACTCCGAGCTCGCGAGTCCTGGTCCTCAACTCGCCGTGCAACCCGAGCGGGGCGGTCTACACGCGCGCCGAGCTCGTGGCGCTCGCCGAGGTCGTTCGCCGGCACGATCTGCTCGTCATCACCGACGAGATCTACGAGAAGATCGTCTACGACGGGACCGAGCACGTGAGCTTCATCGCCGCTGCACCGGATCGCATCGAGCGCTCTGCCCTCGTCAACGGCGTCTCCAAGACCTACGCCATGACCGGCTGGCGGATCGGCTACCTGGCCGCTCCTCGCGATCTGGCGCAGGCCGTCGGCAAGCTGCAGGGACAGTCGACCGGCAACGCGAGCGCCGCCGCGCAGGCGGCGGCGGCGGCGGCCCTCGGCATGCCAGACACGGTGATCCGGCCGATGCTCGACGCCTACGCGCAGCGCCGGGCGGTCGTCGTCGAGCGGCTGCGGGCGATCGAGGGCATCGACATCGAGCCGCCGGCCGGTTCCTTCTACGCCTTCCCGCGGGTCGACGGCTACATGAGCACCCTGGGCTGCCAGGACTCGATGGCGTTGGCCGCGAAGCTCCTCGAGGAGGCCGGTGTCGCCGTGGTCCCCGGCGAGGCGTTCGGATCGAGCAACTTCCTGCGCCTGTCATTCGCCACCGGGCTCGAGGTCATCGAGGCGGCGCTCCGGAAGATGGCCGCACTGGCCGGCAACCGGTCGCTCGAGGCGCGTTGACCACGGACGTGTCGGAGGTGACCACGCCGGATGACGGTCTGCGTCGGCCGGCCGGCGCCGCGCGCGGGGCGTGAAGCATGTTCGTCGACCACACCACCATCGTCGTCGCGGGCGGCAGCGGCGGGCACGGTTGCATCGCCTTTCGCCGCGAGAAGTACGTGCCGCGCGGCGGTCCGGACGGGGGCGACGGCGGCGCCGGCGGCTCGGTGGTCCTCGAGGTCGACCCGCATGCCCGCACGCTGCTCGACGTGCGCCATCTCCGGAGCGTGATCGCCGAGCGCGGGCAGCACGGTCGCGGCAAGAGCCAGACGGGCCGGCGGGGGCAGGACCGCGTCGTCGCGGTCCCGGTCGGCACGCTGGTGCACGACGCCGACGATGGACGGCTGCTCGGCGATCTCTGCCGGCCGGGCGAGCGCCTGGTGGTGGCGCGCGGCGGCCGTGGCGGCCGCGGCAACGCGCGCTTCGCCACACCCACCGAGCGCGCGCCGCGGCGGGCCGAGGACGGTGCCCCGGGAGAGCGGCGGCGGCTCGTCCTCGAGCTCAAGCTGCTGGCCGACGTCGGGCTGGTCGGGTTGCCGAACGCCGGCAAGTCGACGCTGCTGGCACGGATGTCCGCCGCCCGTCCCGAGATCGCCGACTACCCGTTCACCACCCTCGCACCCAACCTCGGTCTCGTGCGCTGCGGGGACTTCCAGAGCTTCGTGATGGCCGACCTGCCGGGGTTGATCGAGGGCGCGCACGCCGGCAAGGGGCTCGGACTGCGCTTCCTGCGTCACATCGAGCGCACCAGTGTGCTGGCGTTCGTGCTCGACTCCACCGCCGCCGATCCGGCGCGCGACCTCGCCGTCCTGAT
>JASFRE010000268.1:0-6586 GCA_050115055.1 Candidatus Eiseniibacteriota bacterium
GAGGATCGGCAGGAGCGCCTTGACGTGGCGCCGGACGTGCTCCGGCGCATCGTCCGTGCGGTCTGGCAGGACCGGCCGGTGGCGGTGACGGGCCCGTCGCGCCGCGACGCCGGGCCGGGGAGCGGCCACACGAGCGCCGGCCGGCGGACCGCGGACGGGGCGTACGAGGACGGAGCGTACGAAGAGGTCGACATCGTGCTGGTCGACGACGCCACGATCCGGCGGCTGAACGCCGCCTACCGTCGCCTCGACCGGGTCACCGACGTTCTCTCCTTCGACCTGCGTGGTGGTCCCGGCCCGCATCCGGGGGCGCCCCGGACCGGCGAGGTCGTCATCTCCACCGATCGGGCCGTGTGCCAGGCCGAGCGCTACGCGGTCACGCCGGGCGCCGAGCTGGCGCGGCTCACGGTGCATGGCTGCCTGCATCTGCGCGGCTTCGATCACCAGCGGCCCGCCGAGCGCCGGGTGATGCGGGCGGCGGAATCACGTATCCTGACGGCGATCGGCGATCATGCGGGCGCACTGGTGCGCGCCGGCGGTGGCGCGTCGCCCCGGCGGCGGCGCCCCGGCGAGGGCCGGACCGCACGTCGCTGAGCGCATCCGGAAGAGGCGATGGAACCTGGTCCACAACACGATCTGCTGCGCCTGGTGAGCGCCGGGCCGCACCTCGTCCTGCTCGCGGTGGTCGTCCTCGCCGGCGGCCTTGCCCGGGCTTCGATGGCGGCGGCCGGTGGCGACCGCCGCCGCGCCACCCAGCGCGAGGTCGAACGGCGACTGGCGACGCGCCTGCTCTGGTTCGCCACCATCCCGGGCGCATTCCTGGTGATGCGTCACGTCGAGTCGCCGATCGACGGCACCGCGCTCACCACCCTGGCCGGCTACGGCGTCGCCGCGCTGCTGCTCGTCGTGCTGCTCGATGCCCTGCCCTGGCGCCTCGGGCGCCGCTTCCCGGCCCTGTTCGACGAGCGCCTGGCGCCGCTGCTGCGTCTGATCGAGCTGCCGGTGCTGCCACTGGCGACCTTCATGGCGGCGCGGCGCGCCTACGAGCCGCTGCCCGAGCCGGCCGCCGCCGACCAGGAGCTGCTGATCGGCAAGCTGATCGACGAGGCCGCGGAGGAGCACAGGATCGGGGAGCCGGCGCTGGGGGCCGGCGAGCGCGAGCTGCTCGGTCGCGTGCTGCGCATGCGCGAGACCACGGTCCGGGCACTGATGCAGCCGCGCGAGGCGCTGCCGCGGCTGACCGCCGGCGCCAGTCCAAGGGAGGCGGCCGAGCTCTTCGCGCGCAGCGGCACGGCGCGCCTGGTGGTGACCGGGCGCGACCTGGATGACGTGCTCGGCGTCCTGCACCTGAAGGACACCTTCCTGGCGCTCCGGCGGCAACGGGCGGCGCGTGGCCTCGGACGGCTGGTGCGGCAGGCGACCTTCGTCCGGGACGACACGCCGCTGGCGACGCTGATCGCCGGCTGGCGGCGTCTCGGTGGCTCGGTGTCGGTCGTGCGGGACGGCACCGACCGCGTGGTCGGACTGATCAGTCTCGCCGATGTGCTGCGCTGGCTGCTGGCCGATCTGCCGGCCGACGAGGCCGAGCCGCGCGCCGGGGAGGGCGGGCCGTGATCCTCGTGCCGATTCTCCTCTGCCTGGCGGCCTGCATCCTGTGCGCCAGTCTCGCCGAGGCGATCCACGGGCTCGATCCGGAGACCCTGGCGGTCCCGGACGACTTCGAGGACGAGGCGGAGACGGCGCCGATCGCGCAGGTCACGGGCCGTTTCCGCGCCGCCGAGACCCACCTGTGGGCCGGTGCGGTGGCGGCGCTCGGCGGCGCCGGTTTCCTGACCGCACCGCTGGTCGAGGGCCTGGGGGCCTCCGTGCTCCTGGTCCTGGCGGCGGCACCGGTCGGCGTCACCTGCGGCCTCGTCATCCCCGATCGGCTGGTGCGCGGCCGGGAGGCGGCCCTCCTCGGGCGCACCACCCACATCGTGCTGGCGCTGTCGGCGCTGCTCAGGCCGATTGCCGCCGTCCAGATCTGGGTGGCCGCGCTCCTCGAGGCGATGCTCGGGTCGAACGGGGGCGGCGGCGCCTGGTCGCGACCGCGCGGGCACGCCGAAGCGATGGTGGCGCCGGCGACCCCGGCGGGAGCTCTCGAGACGGTGCTCGAGTTCGCGCATGCGACGCTCGACGAGGTGATGACGCCGCGGGCCGAGATGGTGGTCGTCGAGGCCGGTAGTGACGTCGCGGCGATCGCGCGGCTGGTCGGGACGACGCGTCACGCGCGCTACCCGGTCTACCGGGGCAACCTGGACGAGACCATCGGCTCGATCGGCATTCGTGACCTCCTGGGGGTGGAGGATGGCAAGCAACCGCTGGCGCCGCTGGTGCGACCGCTGCCGGTGGTCCCGGAGTCGAAGGGGTGCCGTGAACTGGCGGTCGAGATGCAGCAGAGCGGTCAGCTCATGGCGCTGGTCATCGACGAGTTCGGCGCCGTCTCGGGTCTGGTCACGCCCTTCGACCTGCTGGCGGAGCTGGTCGGCGAGATCGCCGAGGAGGGCGAGCCGACGCCCGACGAGTTCGAGCGCGTCGATTCGCAGACCTGGTCGCTGAATCCGTTCCTGCGGGTCGACCGGGTCAACGAGCTCACAGGGCTCGGCCTGCCCGACGGCGATTACCAGACGCTGGCCGGCTTCATCCTGTCCGAGCTCGGTCGCATCCCGGCGCCGCGCGAGCGTCTGCGCTGGGGTGACGCGGAGATCGAGATCACCGCGGCCAGTCGCCGGCGCATCGAGGGGGTGCGCGTGCGGGTCGGCAAGCAGCGCTAGGTCGGGCGACGGGCGGGCGGCGCCGGCCGGCGCGGAGGTGATCCGCAGCGGCCGGCGCGACCCCCGGGGCGCACCTCCGGGGGCGGCCAGCAACCGTCGCGGCATCGCCACGTGCGAGCAGGGAGGAACGTCCGCGTGCTGGGATCACGAAGGCTACGCAACTACTTCATCGCCGGTGTGCTGGTCATCGCGCCGACGGCGATCTCGGTCTGGCTGCTCTTCCGCGCCTTCACGTGGGTCGACAAGCTGCTCGGCGGCTCGATCGCCGAACCGGTGCTGTACGGCTACGAGGTCCCGGGCGTCGGTTTCGTGACCGTCGTCCTCATCATCCTGCTGGTCGGCTTCCTGACCTCCGGGTATCTCGGCAGCCGCATCCTCGGCATCTGGGAGCGCCTGCTGTCGACGATCCCGCTCATGAACCGGATCTACCCGGCCATCAAGCAGATCGGCAGCGCGCTGCTGAGCGAGCATCGCGCCGTGTTCCGCGAGGCGGTGCTCATCGAGTATCCTCGTCGCGGCATGTACTCCCTGGCCTTCACGACCAAGCCGGTGCCGCCGGCCATCCAGCAGCACGTCGACACGCCGCTCATGTCGGTCTTCCTGCCGACGACGCCGAACCCGACCTCGGGGGTCTTCCTCATGCTGCCGCGCGACGAGCTCGTCAAGCTCGACCTGACGGTGGAGGAAGCGATCAAGCTCATCATCTCGGGCGGCATGGTGCCGCCCGAGGCGGCTGCCGCCGCCGGCGGTGCGAATGGTGCCGGCGCGCTGGGCGCCGGACTCCGTGTGGGCGGCGCACTGACCGCCCCGGTGACGCCGGGCGGTGACGGCGAGACCCTTGCCACCGATGCCGGGCGCGACACGCCCGACAGCGAGGCGGCCGACCGGTCGACAGGGAGCCCCGACGATGGCGATCGAACGCCTTGAGGCGATCGTCCTGCGCTCCTACCCGCTCCGGGACACGAGTCGGATCGTTCACCTGCTGACCCTCGAGCGGGGTCACGTGAAGGTCGTGGCGAAGGGGGCGCGCACGCCGCGCAGCCGCTTCGGTGCGGCGCTCGAGCCCTTCACCCAGATCCGTGCGGTCATCTACTACAAGGCGCAGCGCGACCTGCAGCTCCTGTCGCAGGCCGACATCGTGTGCGCCCGCCGCGTGCTTGGACGCTCGGTGGTGCGCTTCGCCTACGCGAGCGCGGTGATCGAGCTGCTCGAGCAGGTGCTGGCCGGCGAGGAGGCGCACGCCCCGCTGTATGAGGAGGTCGCCGCGACCCTGTCGGCGATCGAGACCGCCCCCGAGGCCGAGTTGCGAGCGAGGTTCATGGGCTTCGTGCTGCGCCTCCTGGCGCTCCTCGGCTACCGCCCGGAGCTCGAGCGGTGCGTGGTCTGCGAGCGTCCGATCGCCGCCGGCCGCGGCTTCGATGCCCTGCGTGGCGGCGTCGTCTGCGGCGCCTGCTACGCCGGCGACCCCGGAGCGCAGCCGCTCTCCGAGGCCGGCCGCCGGCTCATGCAGCGGCTCGGGACATCGATGGCCGGGGAGAGGCTGGAGCGGGCGACCGGCGACGAGGTAGCGCGAGTCCTCGACGTGTTTCTGCGCATGCACCTGCCGAGCTACCGGCGCCTGCGTTCGCTCGAGCTGGTACGCGCCAGCGGCGAGGCGTGGGGCGGCCTGTCGCGCTGAGGCGAAGACGACGGGGCGCCGTGGCCGGCCCGGCGCCGCACGGCTGGCCGCGCTCAGTCCCGCCCGGGCGGTGCGGCGAGCTGGCTGGCGAGCGGCGGTAACCCGTCGGCCGCCCAGGTCGCCGGCGGCGCCTGCAGGCGACCCGGCCGGCAGAGGCGGATCGGCCCGCACGCGGCGCCGGTCGCCTCGAGGACGTCGCCCGTGCCGAGCGCCGTCGCCAGCCTGGCGCGGTCGGCGACGTCGAGCTCCATGCCGACACCCTGGAGGAGGGGCGCCAGCGGCTCGAGAAGCGTGATCGCCTCCTCGAGCCTCCGCACCGCGCCGACGAAGACCACGCGTCCCGCCGGGGCGCTCTCGACGCGCGCCTCGCCCGCGCCCTGCACGACCACCGCCCAGCCCGACTCGACGCCGCCGTGCAGGTGCTCGCCGCGCATGGCGGCGAGGAGCTCGCGCGCCCGCAGGGCGCCGGCGAACGCCTCGCCGTCCTCGACCAGGTGCACGTCGTAGGGTGCCCGGACCGCCATCCGCCGGAGCTGCGCGGCGAGGTGCCTGGCGAGGTCGTGCGCCTGTCCCGGGGCGGACTCGACCACCAACACGGTCTGCGGTGACAGGCAGCCGCGCTGGTCGTACAGCGTCACGTCGCGGGCGAGTGCGGCGGCGATCGTCGCTGCGCGCCGCGCGAGTCGCCGGCCATCGATCGCGGCCACCGCGATGCGATGGCCATGGCGCACGATGCGGGTCGTGGTCGGCGCCAGGGCGGAGATCGCATCCAGCGTCGCATCGTCACCCGAGAGGACGGCGCTGGCGGCTGCCCGGAGCGCCGTGCGCGTCAGATCGGTGCGCGAGCGCTCCCACGGCACGACGGCGATCAGCGTGGCGAGATCGGCGGCGGCAGCGCCGGCGGCATCGCTCGCCGCGCCGCCCTCACCGAGGGTCGTCAGCGCGGCGGCCCAGAGCGCCGGCAGGATGGCGATCGAGCGCGGCGGACGGACGATGCAGGGGGCGCCGAGGAGCAGCGAGGCGAGGGGACCGACGATGGTCGGCGGCAGCACGCTGCCGGCCGGGATGTGCAGCACCAGCCGCGGCGGTGATGCGGCCAGCGCCTGCCGCTCGCTCGCCAGCAGCCGGTCGAGTCCGGGTCGCCTGAGCTCCAGGAAGAGGGCGTCGAGCGCCATGGCCAGCATGGCGCGCGCGCGACCGCTGGTCGCCGCCAGGACGTCGAGTGCCCGCGCCCTGGCGGCGCATTCCGGGGCGAGCCAGGCGTCGCTCAGACGCGCCAGCGCCGCCGCCCGCGCGGCGGCGTCGTGCCGGCGACGCACCGCTGCGGCGCCGGCGGCGAGCGCCTCGGCGAGCGCCGCCAGCCGCTCCGGCGAGTCGTCCCAGCCGCCGATCCGGAGCTCGATCGACGGTGGCAGGTGGACGTGCGTCGCGTGCACCTCGGGGTGGTCGACCGACGTGACGTCGTCGACAGGACGCGCGATCGACCGCTCATCGGTGCGGTCGCCGCCGCCGCGGATGCGGCGCTCGATCTCCTCGTAGGGGAGCGAGCAGCCACGCGGCGCGGCGTCGCGGGCGCGTCCCAGCAACACGAAGCCGTCGCCGGCGAGCCGCCCCAGGTCCTCGGTCTCGAGACGCACGGCGCTGCCGCGCGCCCCGAGATCGAGATGGACGAGGACGCCGGCGGCGCCGGGCGCCACCGGCTCGCCGGTGCGCCGGTCGACGACGCTGGTGCGCACCCAGGGCGGCGCCACGAGGACGCGGCTCTCCGGATCGTCGATGCGGTCGCGCAGCCCGGCATCGTAGAACTGGCTGATCATCTCGGTCATGCCGTACTCGCCGACGATCGCGTGCCGCGGGAGGCCGAGCTGGCGGCCGAGCGCCGTGTAGAGTTCGGACCGCGTGACCGCGCGGCTCCGGCCCTTCAGGCCGCCGGTCTCCATGACGCGGCTCGGCGGGGGAAGCTCGAGCCGCCGCCGGCGCGCGGCGAGGGCGTCGACCAGATGCACGAGGGCGAAGGCGGTGCCGAGCACGGCGAGCGGCCGGCCGGCGGCCGCCGCCCGCTCGAGGATGTCGATCGCCGTCTCGAGGTCGAGCG
>JASFRE010000269.1:0-6553 GCA_050115055.1 Candidatus Eiseniibacteriota bacterium
GCGGCGCGCCTCGAGGCGTTTGCCGGCGCCACCACCGGCTGGCCACCACGCACTCCGGCGCGCACGCTCTTCGAGGCACCGGCCGGGGTCGAGCTCACCGACCTCATCGTCCTGGCCGACCGGCTCGTCGTCGGCCTGCGCGAGCGCGACGGCGCCACCGTCCGCGGCGCGACCGTGACCCTGGACGGTGCAGGGCACGTCCTGTCACGCGCGGCGGGCGCCGAGCACCACGTCGCCGGGCACCGCGTCGCCGAGCGCGCGGCCGCCGCGGCCCCCGCCGGGCGCCACGCGCCGATCCCCTGGCCGATCGTGCCGAACAGCCAGCACCCAGTCGGCAACACCTGGGGCGAGTACCAGAACTACGGCGGCAGTCCCTACCCGCATCCCGGCGTCGATGTCCTGGGCGACCCCGGCCAGCCGGTCTACGCGGTGCGCGAGGGAGTGGTGAAGGCGATCCTCACCACCAGCGGCGACTGGCACTGGCGCATCGCCATCGGCGACACGGCCTCGGCCGCCACCGTCTCCGGCTACCTCTACGCCCACATCGACGAACCGACGATCACCGTCCAGGTCGGCGATCCGGTCGTCCAGGGTCAGTACCTGGGAGACCTCGTGCCGTGGCCGGTCTACGACTTCACGCACTGCCACTTCGCGCGCATCGAGGACTCGGGCGCGGTCTGGCTCGGCGACTGGCTGGCCACCGAGAACCCGCACCTCGATCTCCCGGCGCAGACCGAGACCGAGCCGCCCGTGTTCGAGCCGGCCTACGGCTCCAACCTGCTGGCCTTCTGCCAGAACCAGACCTCGAACTACCTCGACCCGGCGGCGCTGAGCGGTGCGGTCGACATCATCGCCCACGTCGGCGACCGCATCCTGACCGACTGGGTCTGCACCGTGCAGACGCTGCGCTACTCGATCCACCCGCTCGGCCAGCCGGCCTTCCCGGTGGTCGACGAGCGTCTGGCGGTCGAGTTCGACATGGCGCTCGACACCTATCAGAACGGCCCCAATGATCCGTTCCTCGTCGACCTCCTCTACAAGCAGGACACGACCTGCCGCACCGAGGGCGACTACGAGGCGCGCGAGTTCTACCACATCATCACCAACTCGAACGGCGACACGGTCTACGAGGAGAGCGACCTCTGGGAGGCGTGGGACACCTCGACGCTGCCCGACGGGGCCTACGTCGTCCGGGTGACGGCGATCGACGTCGCCGGCAACGCCGCCGTCGACTCGATGGTGGTCGGCACCGCCAACGGCAACCCGGCGGCGATCGACCCGGTGACGGACCCCCGACCGCTGCCGCCACTCGCCATCCGCGGCGTGCACCCCAACCCGGCGCTGGCCGCGAGCACCATCACCTTCGCCCTCGGCCAGACTGGTCCGGTCGCCCTCGCGGTCTACGACCCGGCCGGGCGCCTGGTGCGCCGCCTGGCGGCCGGCCGGCTGGCGGCCGGCACCCACTCCCTCGGCTGGGACGGCACCGACGCGTACGGCCGCCGGGTCGGCTCGGGCGTCTACTTCTACGCCCTGGAGACGCCGGTCGCGCGGCGCGTCCACAAGCTGGTCGTGAGCCGCTGAGGCGGTCGTCCCGCGGTGCCCACCGCGCGCTCACGGCACGCAGTGGTCCGGCCGCTCGACGACGCCGCCGCCGAGCACGGAGTCCAGCAGGTCCAGGTCCGCGCAGGGGATGCCGTCGTTGCCGTGCAGCCGGATCCGGTCGGCGGCGGCGAGCGTCACCAGGGAGCCGACTCCCGTGGTGATGGCGTTGTCCCGCAGATCCAGGTAGCGCATCGCGGTCAGCCCCGAGAGCGGGGTGACGTCCTGGATGCTGCTCTCGCCCAGATAGAGGTCGGTGAGCTGCGTCAGTCCCGCAAGCGGCGTGACGTCGGTGAAGGCGTTGCCGTGCGCCTGCAGGAGGCGCAGCCCGGGGAAGCTGGCGACCGGCGACAGGTCGGTCAGGCCGCAATTTTCGATCAGGAGCTCTTCGAGGCCGGTCATGCCGGCGAGCAGCGACCAGTCGTCGAAGCCGGTGGCACTGACGTCGAGGATCGTCAGGGCCGTGAGCCCGGCGAGGGCCGCGTGATCGGTGATCGGGTTGTAGCTGATACGAAGCTCGACCAGCCCGGTGAGCGATGCCAGCGGCGACAGGTCGGTGATGGCGTTGGTGTAGGCCTGCAGTGCCTTCAGGTCGCTCAGGCCGGCGACCGGCGAGAGATCGACGATCTGGTTGTTGGAGAGGTGCAGCCGTTCCAGGTGCACGAGGCCAGCGACCGCCTCGAAGTCGGTCAGGCCGCAGTACTGGATAAGGAGCTCGCGGAGGCCCGTGAGCCCGGCGAGCGGCGACAGATCGGCAGGCTGGTTGAAGAGCAGGTTCAGACTCTCGAGCGCCGCCAGCCCGGCGAGCGGCGACAGGTCGGTCACGGCGTTGCGGCTCAGGTTGAGCCCGCGGAGCTCGGTCAGGAACTCGATGCCGCCCAGATCGACGATCGCCAGGTCGGCGGCCTCGAGCTCCTCGACCTGGTCGGCGAATGTGAGGCCGAGGGCCGCGACCCGCCCGGCGAGCGCCGCATCGGCGAACGTGATGTCCGCGATGCGGACTCGACCAAACGCCGCGTCGACGGTGAAGTCGCTCTGACAGGCATCGTGGGCGACGCGGAACCCCAGCGGTCCGACCAGCTCGACGCGCAGGCGATAGGTCGTGCCGTCGGGGATCGGCTCGAGGTTCCAGGCGTAGGAGCTGTCGGGCGGTAGACCACGGACCAGCGTATCAGGGTAGCTGCTGCCGGAGTCGCTCGACAAAAGCAGGCGCACGGACTCGGTGGTGGCGTTCTGGGTCTGCCACTGCACGACCTGGGTCCGGTTCCAGGTCTCGCCACCGACCGGTGACAGGAGCGTGATCGAGGCGGGCGTTGGATTGGGACCGGTGTCACTGTCATCGTCACAGCCGGGGGCGATGAGCAGGCAGACGAGGATGGGAACGAGGATTGGAATGGCGACGGTGGTTTCGAGAGGGGCTCGCACCACGGACCTCCTTGCGGCTCGGGGTCACTCGCACGGCGCGTATTGTCGCGCGCCGCGGGCACGCACCCAGTCTAGACAAGGAGGCGAGTCCTGACGAGTGCCTCTCCTGACGAGCGTTGCGCCGGCTGATCGCGCTGCCGGGGGAGCCGCCGCGCCGGGTCAGCGAACGAGGGTCAGCTTCTCGGTGAGGCGCGCGCCGCCCGCCACCAGCCGCGCATGGTAGACGCCGGAGCCGACCCGGTGGCCGGCGTCGTCGCGGCCGTCCCAGGTCACCACCTGGAGCCCGGGCCCGCGCACGCCGTCGACCAGCGTCCGCACGCGCCGCCCGGCCGCATCGTGGATGTCGAGCCGCACGCCGAGCGGTGCCGTGCACTCGAAGCGGATCTCGACCGACGGGTTGAACGGATTGGGCCGGGCGACATGGAGGGTCAGGCCGCCAGCGCGGGTGGCGCCGGAAACATCGCCGTCGTGCAGCGGGTCACCGGCCGGATCGCCGATCGACGAGGCGACCGGCGGCCAGTCGCCGAGGGCGCCGGTCGCGACCAGCGCGAACGGCTGGCCTGCCGGTCCCTGGGGGACGTTGAAGGCGGTGACCCGGAGGGTGTAGTCGCCGGCCGTCGGCGCGGCGCGCCGCACCACCTCCTCGACGTTTAGCCGGTCGGCGCTGCCGCCGGTCACCGACTGCCCGCCCGCGAAGACGTTGCCGCGCCAGGTGCCGTCCGGGCCGCTGACCTCGAGGTCGAGGTCGTTGACCAGGGCGACCGCCGCGGCGCTCGCCGCCGGATAGTCGGTCCAGACCAGCACCACCTCGAACGGCTCGCCGCTCTCCACCGCGAGCTCGTAGGTGGCGCTGGCGCCGGTCACGAGACCGGCATGGTCGCGCATCCACAGCTCGCGCGCGTCGCCGGCGAAGTAGAGGCCGTCATCGACACGGACGCGCCCCCAGCCCTCGTCGACGTTCGGCAGGTCGAGGGTGGCCATGTCGGTGGCGGCGTTCAGCAGCAGCGCCTTGACGAGCGCCGCGCTCGGCACGAAGCCGTCGGTGGCGACCGGGGTGCCGGTCGGGTACCAGCCCTCGCCGCAGTACTGCTGGACGAGGAGTGCCAGTCCGGCCACCGCCGGTGTCGCCATCGAGGTGCCGTGGAACGGGGAGGTGATCGTCTGGCAGCTCGGCACGGAGGCCGGGTCGTTGTCGGCGCTCGTGATGTCGTTCGGGCTCTCGCCGCCCGGCGCCATGAGGGTCGGCTTCAGGCGCCCGTCGTCGGTCGGGCCGCGGCTCGAGTAGCCGGCCACCGTCTCCTGCTCCGGGGCCTGGCGCGTGGCGCCGACGGTGATGCAGTTCTTGGCCGTCCCCGGCGACCCGACGGTGCCGCCGTCGGGTCCCCCGTTACCGGCGGCGAACACGACCAGGAAGTCCGGGTGCTCCCACATGAAGCGATCGACGTCGCGTGCCTGACCGTCGTAGACGTTGGCAGTCGATCCCCAGGAGTCGGAGTGGACCCGCGCCCCCAGGTCGTACGCCTCCTGGAAGGGCTCGACGAGCGACGCCGGCACGCTGACCAGGCCGAGGAGACAGGCAAGGATGGTGTCGGTGCCGACGTCCTGCACCACCAGCCGCGCGCCGTAGGCCATGCCGTTGGCGCCGAGCTCGCCCGGGTGGACGGCCGACTGGTCGCCGAGCAGGGTGCCGGCGACGTGCGTGCCGTGCCCGAGGTCGCAACCATCCAGGCCGTTGCCGCCCCACACCGAGTAGGCGATGACCTTGCGGTGCGTGGGCCCCGGCTCGGGCTCGAGCGGATCGCGGAACCAGCAGGCGGCGTGGTCGACCCCCGAGTCCATGATGGCGGCGATGCGGCCCTCGCCGTGCAGGCCATGGTCCCAGACCGGTGTCAGACCGCTCGTGTTCGACTGCACCACCCAGCGCGTGGTGTCGTTCAGGAGCCGGTGCTCGGGCACCTCCTCGATCCACAGGACGTCCGCCTCGGTGGCGAGCGACGTCTCGGCGCCGCGCGGCAGCTCGACCTCGAGGCAACGCCGGTCGCCGTGCGTGACGGTGGCTAGGACACGCCCGCCGAGCGCCTGGACGGCGTGGGCGGCGGCACTGTCGGTGCCGGTTGTCGCCCCGCGGCGGGCGGGGGTCTCCACGGGGGTTTCGACGAGGGTTTCCACCCGGAGACGTAGGAATGGCGCCGCGCGCCGCGCCGGGTCGAGGGACTCGAGCCGGCCGATCAGAACCGAGAGCTTGTCGGCAGCGTCATGGGGTCGGCAGCCGCGTACGCCGTCCAGCATCGCGAGAGTCGCCAGCGGGGCGCGGCTCTCGACGAGGTAGGCGAACTGCGGCAGATAGTCGAGGATCCGTCCGCCGCCGAGCGCTGCCTCGAGCCGCGCCCGCGCCGCCGGGGTGACCGGACCATCGAGCTCGACGACGGCGAGCCGCGGCGCGGCGGGGGGCGACGGTGCGGCGGGGGGCGACGGTGCAGCGGCGCCCACGAGGGGCAGGGTCAGGCAGACCGCGGCCAGGGTCCGCGGCAGACGGCGGCACATCGTGGCAACCTCCGGAGAGGACGTGGCAACCTCCGGCGACCACCGGCAGCAAGTTCGATGCCTCGTGGAAGTCGCTGTCCCCGCGCACATTCGGGTGGCGCGGCGGGGGTGGGGCGGGCCAATTGACACGGCGGTTGCGCCGGCCGGCGCAGGCGGGGGCGTGCTACCCTCCCGCGCATGCCGCGACCGCGCTGGATCGCCGTCCTCATCGCCCTGATCGCCGTCGTCTGGGTCCTCCGGAGCACCGTCTTCCGCGCGCCGCCGGTCGCCGTCGAGGTGGCGATCGCCGGTCGCGGCATCGTCCTCGACACCGTCAGCAACAGCCGGGCGGCGACGGTGCGCTCGCGGCTCCGGGCGCGCGTCGGCGCCGAGACCGGTGGCCGCGTGGTGGCGCTGCCGCAGCGCGCGGGGATGCGGGTCGCCGCCGGCGACGTCCTGGTCGAGCTCGACGCCGCCACCGCCCGCCGCCGGCTGGCGCTGGCGCGCGAGGACCTCGCCGCCGCCCGCGCCCGCTTCGAGGCGGCGGACGCCGCCGCCGCACTCGCGGCCTCCGAGCGCTCCCGAGTCGAGTCGCTCGGAAACGCCGGGCTGGTGGCCACCGAGCAGCTCGACACCGCGCGCTCCGCCGCCGACCGCACGCGGGCCGAGGCGGCCGCCGCCCGCGCCCAGATCGAGCGCGCCGCCGCCGCCGTCCGTCTGACCGAGCAGGAGATCGAGAACCTGCGGGTGCGCGCACCGTTTGACGGCGTCGTCGCCGAGGTCCTGACCGAGCTCGGCGAGTCGGTGGTGCCCGGCGCGCCGCTCATCGAGATCCTCGATCCGGATGCACTCTACGTCTCGGCCGAGATCGACGAGGTCGACATCGGGCGCGTGCAGGTCGGTCTTGCCGTACTGATCGAGCTCGACCCGTTCCCCGGCGTCGAGTTCCACGGCACGGTGACGCGCGTGGCGCCCTACGTCTCCGACCTGCTCGAGCAGAACCGCA
>JASFRE010000270.1:0-6552 GCA_050115055.1 Candidatus Eiseniibacteriota bacterium
AAGGTCTCAGGATCGCGTTCCGGGCGCTGTGGTCGAGCAAGCTGCGCACCTTCCTGACCGTGCTCGGCAACATCGTGGGGGTCACCTCGGTGATCGCCGTCGTGTCGCTGATCGGCGGCGTCAATCTCTACGTGCGCGAGGAGATCGCCGAGGAGGGCTCGAACGTCGTCACGCTGATGCAGCGCAACCAGTTCGAGGCGCTGTCGAACACCAAGCGCTTCCTCGAGTCGCTGCGCAACCCGCGGCTCACCCTGGCCGACTACCGCGAGATCGACGAGCGGCTCGGGGACCGGCACCGGGTCGCCGCGCGCACCAGCGCCAGCGCCACGGTGGCGGTGCGGGGCGAGCGTTACGAGAACGTCTCGATCCACGGCTGGACGGCGAATGTCGGCGAGGTGCGCAACCTGGATCTCGCCTTCGGTCGCCTGTTCACGCGCACCGAGGTCGACGGTGCGCAACCGGTCTGCGTGCTGGGCGCCGACGTCGTCGATCGCCTCTTCGGCCAGCGCCCGGCCGAGGGGGCACGCGTCAAGGTCGGCGGACGCCATCTGCGCGTGATCGGCGGCATCGCCGAGAAGGCAGGCCTGCCCGGCCAGTCGCCCAACCGCCAGGTGATCGTACCGATCACGGTGTTCGCCAAGATCTTCGGGCCACGGGGCTCGATCGCGATCCCCGTCCAGGCGGCCGGGGTCGAGGTCGCGGACGAGGTCGAGGAGGCGGTCCGCGCGATCATGCGGGTGCGCCATCGGCTGCGCCCCGACGAGCCGGATGACTTCGCCATCCTCGGCTCGGAGACGCTCATCGATCTCTGGACCTCGATCTCGCGCTCGATCTTCAGTGCCCTCGTCTTCCTGGTGTCGATCTCGCTCGTGGTTGGCGGCATCGTCATCATGAACACGATGCTGGTCTCGGTGTCCGAGCGCACGCGCGAGATCGGGATCCGCAAGGCGATCGGCGCCCGTCACCGTGACATCGTCTGGCAGTTCCTGCTCGAGGCGGTGACCCTCTCCGTGCTTGGCGGCGTGATCGGGATCCTGCTCGGCTTTGCCGTCGCCGCCCTGGTGGCGCGGGTGAGCCCACTGCCCTACGCCATCGAGCTCTGGTCGATCGCGGCGGGCGTCGGCGTCACCGCCGCCGTCGGCGTTTTCTTCGGGCTCTACCCGGCACGCCGGGCGGCGGCGCTGCCGGTGGTCGAGGCGCTGCGCCGCGAGTGACGCTCTCTTTGCGAGGTCGACACGTGCAGGTCCCGGGACGACAGACCAGGCTGCTGCTCGGCGAGAACGCCCGGCTGGCGCTCGACGTCATCCGCGGCCACCGGCTGCGCTCGGCGCTGGTGGTGATCGGCGTGGCGATCGGCGTGGCAGCCCTCATGAGCATGGTGGCGGTGCTGTCGGGGCTCTCAGCGGTGATCGCGCGCGATCTCGCGAGTGCCGACCAGGTCGTGGTCTACGTCTCGAAGTTCGATTTCCTCACCGGCAGCCCGGAGGACGAGGACGTCCAGGCGCGCGACGACATCGAGCCGGCCGACGCCAGGGCGATCGCCGCCGCCTGCCCGGCGGTGGGGGTCGCCGACTACTACATCGAGCCCTCGGGCTTCTCGCTCACCACCGCCAGCTACCGCGGCCGCCGCACGCGGCCTCTGTCGGTGATCGGCTCCGGCGAGCACTTCCACCTGTTCTTCCGGGCCCCGGTCACCGAGGGGCGGGCCTTCGTGGCCGGCGACATCGAGCGCCGGCGGCGCGTCTGCATGCTCGGGCACGGTCCGGCCGCCGATCTGTTCCCCGCGGTCGACCCGATCGGCCAGAGGATCCGGCTCGGGTCCCAGGTGTACGAGGTCGTGGGCGTCTACGGCGAGCGGCGGTCGATCGCCGGTAGCCTGGGCGAGAACTACGTCATCCTGCCCTACACGACGTTCCGGAAGGACTGGAAGCAGGAGAGCGACTTCGGGTACGTGATGATGACGGTGGCGCCCGGTCGGACGGCGGCCGACGTCGAGCGCCAGGCGCGGTCGCTGATGCGCCAGCGCCGCGGCCTCAGGCCGGAGCAGGAGGACGACTTTGCGGTGATCGCCGCCGATGCGGTCGAGGAACTGGTCGCCCGGATCACCGGGCCGATCGCGCTGGTGCTCCTCGTCATCTCCTCGATCGGCCTCATGGTGGGGGGCATCGGCGTCATGAACATCATGCTGGTGTCGGTGACCGAGCGCACGCGCGAGATCGGCATCCGGCTCGCCGTCGGCGCCACGCCCCGCGCCATCCTGTCACAGATCCTGACCGAGGCGGTGGTCCTGACCGGCTCGGGTGGGGTGGGCGGCATCGTGCTGGGCGGGCTGGTGGCGTTCGGTCTGAGCCGTGGCCTGGGTTTCCCGGCCCGGCTCGAGCCCCTCGCCATCCTGGTCGCCGTCCTCTTCTCGATGGCGATCGGCGTCTTCTTCGGCTTCTACCCGGCGCGGCGGGCGGCCCGTGTCGACCCGATCGAGTCGTTGCGCTACGAGTAAGAGGCGCTGAGGAGCCGCTCTGCATCGCTCCCCGCACTGCCGATCAAGGAGACGGGATGCCCACACCGATCGCCCACAGCCTGGCCGGCATCGCCCTCTTCGCGGCGCGACCCGATCGTCGCGGCCGCGACCTGGCCCTCCTCGCCACGGTGCTCGCCGCGGCGCTGGCGCCCGATCTCGACTTCGTGCCGGGCATGCTGATCGGCAACGCCGACCGTTTCCACCACGGGCCGAGCCACAGTCTGTTCGCGGGACTGGTCGGGGGCGTGGTGCTGGGCGCGCTGGTGGCCCGGCGGGCCGGGTGGCCGACCGGTCGCCGCTACGGTCTCGCCTTCGCGGTCGGCTATGCATCCCACGTGGTGCTCGACATGTTCTGCATCGATACACGACCGCCGTTCGGAGTGCCGCTTCTCTGGCCGTTCTGGGACGGCTACCTGGCGTCACCGGTGGAGGTCTTCCTCGACATCCATCGCGACCGCGACACCGCCGCGTTCGTCGGCAGCCTCTTCCAGCTGCACAACCTCAAGGCGGTGCTCTGGGAGCTCGTGGTCATGGTGACGGTGGTGGCCGCCGTCGGACGGTGGCGGCGCCGGCGGCCGGCCGGGCGCACGGTGGAGACGGAGGTCTGACGTGCCGACGCATCTCGCGCTGATGGACGTCACGCCGAACAAGCGCGGCTCGTTCGAGAGCTACACCGTGCGCCTCGCCGAGCGGCTGGCCGAAGAGGGATGGCGCAGCGTGCAGGCCTTCTGGGGGCCGCCGCCGGGCTGGCTGCGCGACGCGCTCGAACAGGCTGGTGCCGTGGTGCACGTCATCTCCGACGAGCCGGAGTTCGGTGGGCGGCGCGACTGGCCGGCCGGTCCGGGGCGCGACTGGCGCTTCGCGCGCGTCGCCTGCCGCTACGTGCGCGCCGAGCGGCCCGACGTGACCCACCTGCACTTCTGCGTCGCCTTCTCGCTCCTGCCGCTCATGCTCCGCCTGGCGGCAGCGCGCAACGTACTCTTCACCGAGCACATCTCGCTGCCCTTCATCCATCGCCAGCCACTCCGCGACCTGGTCGCCCTGGCCAGGAACCGCCTCTGCATGAGCTCCGTGACCCGCATGCTGGCGGTGTCCGACTTCGTGCGCCGGCGGCTCGTGCAGTGCGACCATGTCCCGTCCTCCAAGGTCACGGTGCTCTACAACGGCATCGATCTCTCCCGCTTCCAGGGCGAGGAGACGGCCACCGCCGAGGTGCGGGAGCGTCTCGGCGTCGCCCCGGAGCACTGCCTGGTGGTGACGGTCGGCCAGCTCATCGACTTCAAGGGCATCCACGTCCTGGTCGACGCCGCGGCGCGGCTCCGCTCCAACCGTCCGGTCACCGTGCTGGTGGTCGGCGAGGGCGCGCGGCGCGCGGCGCTCGAGGCCCAGGCCGCCCGGCTCGGAGTCAGCGAGCGCTGCCGCTTCCTCGGACGCCGCGATGACGTCGCCGACATCCTGCGCGCCGCCGATCTCTTCGTGCTGCCGTCGGTCTGGGACGAGGCGCTCGGCTACGCCATCGTCGAGGCGATGGCGGCCGGGCGAGCCGTGGTGGCGACGCGCGCCGGCGGCATTCCCGAGGTGGTCCAGGACGGCGAGACCGGGCTGCTCGTCGAGCGCGGCGACGCCGACGCGCTGGCGGCGGCGATCGAGACCCTGGTGGTCGACGACGCGCGCCGGTCGGCGATGGGTCGCCGCGGCCGCGAGGTCGCGCACGCCCGCTTCTCGATCGAGGTCGCGATCGAGCAGACCGTGGCGCTCTACCGGCGGCTGGCCGGCCAGACCCGGCCGCAGCGCTCCGATGCCGTCTCCGGCGCCGCCTGAGCGCGTCCTCACGCCCACCGTCCCGGCGAGAAAACCGCTTGCCAGCCGGGCAGCCGCCCGGTAGGTTCCGGATCTGCAGACATCGCCGCCGAGACCCGAGCCTTTTAAGTCGGTCCCGCGAGACCGAGAAGGGCGCCGAGCATGGTCCCCGAACACAGAACGTCCGCCATCGGACCTTCCTGACTCGCGACCCAGCGGTGGGGCCGGGTTTTTTTTTGCCTGCCGCGCGCGGTGCGGGATCGCCGCCCGCGTGCCGCCGGCGAGGAGAGCGCGCCATGAACAGTCCCCCGCAGACGACGGGTGACTGCCGCGTCATCATGGGCCCCCAGGACATCCACCGGGCACTGACGCGCATCGCTCACGAGATCGTCGAGCGCAATCGCGGCACCGGCGAGCTGGCCCTGATCGGTATCGTGCGCCGCGGCGTGCCGCTGGCCCACCGGATCGCCGATCACATCAAGTCGTTCGAGAAGGCCGAGCTGCCGGTCGGCAATCTCGACATCACCCTCTACCGGGACGACCTGGCGACGATCGGGCCCCAGCCCGTGGTGCGCGCCACCAACATCCCGTTCGACATCACCGACCAGGTCCTGGTCCTGGTCGACGACGTGCTCTACACCGGGCGCACGATCCGCGCGGCGCTCGACTCGATCATCGATTTCGGCCGGCCGCGCAAGATCCAGCTGGCGGTGCTCATCGATCGCGGGCATCGGGAGCTGCCGATCCGCGCCGACTACGTCGGCAAGAACGTGCCGACGTCGCTGACCGAGATCGTCGAGGTCGAGCTCGACGAGCACGACGGGCGCGAGCGCGTGGCGATCCGCGACTCCGCGCGTCGCGCCGCGCCGTAGCCGTCCATCGCCACCCCCCAACGAGGACCCGATCCGCGGTCGCAGAGGACATGACGTGATACGCAGGCGAGATCTGATCGGACTGGCCGACCTGGAGCGGGCGGAGATCGAGCACCTCCTGCAGTCGGCCGCGCACTTCCGCGAGGTGCTCGACCGGCCGGTGCCCAAGGTGCCGACGCTGCGCGGGCTGACGGTCGCCAACCTGTTCTTCGAGCCGTCGACGCGCACACGCATGTCGTTCGAGCTGGCCGAGAAGCGCCTGAACGCCGACTCGATCAACTTCTCCGCCTCGGGATCGAGCGTCTCCAAGGGCGAGAGCCTGCTCGATACGGCGCTCAACATCCAGGCCATGAAGGTGGACATCCTGGTGATCCGGCACGGCGCCTCCGGTGCCGCCGCCTTTCTCTCCCGCCACCTCGACGCCGCGGTGCTCAACGCCGGCGACGGCTTCCACGAGCACCCGACACAGGCACTTCTCGACATGTACACGATGCGGGAGCACCTGGGCCGGCTCGAGGGATTGCGGGTGGCGATCATCGGTGACATCGCTCACAGCCGCGTGGCGCGCTCCAACGTCTGGGGGCTCTCGAAGCTCGGCGCTTCGGTGATCGTCTGCGGACCTTCGACGCTGATGCCGGTGGCCGTCGGTCGCCTGGGCTGCGAGAGCACCAGCTCCATCGACGAGGCGATCGAGGGCGCCGATGTCATCATGGCGCTCCGCATCCAGCACGAGCGCCAGCATCACGGACTGATGCCGAGCCTCCGGGAGTACGCGCGGCTCTTCTGCATCACCGAGGAGCGCCTGCGGCGCGCCAGCCCCGAGGCGCTGGTCATGCATCCGGGGCCGATGAACCGCGGCATCGAGATCGAGCCCACGGTCGCCGACGGACCGCGCTCGGTCATCCTCGACCAGGTCACCAACGGTGTCGCCGTCCGCATGGCGGCGCTGTTCTGGGCGAGCGGCCTGGACCGTGCGACGGAGGGGCGTACCGCGGAGGGGGGTGAGGAGCGCGGCGCTCCGGGCCGCCCGGCGGCGCGTGGGGCGGACCCGGACGTTGCCCGCGAGCGCGGCGACGAGGCGCCCGCCGGCCGCGCAGGCGATGTCGCACGGTCGACCCTCGAGCTCGTGCCCGGCGCGACCGCGGCGGGCGACGCGACGCCGGCCTCCGGCGCACCGGCGACGACCGCGGCCGGCAGCCCGGCCGGGATCATGGCAGCGATCGACGACGACCGCATCCGAGCCCGCTTCGTGGCGCGCGCCCGGTTGAAGCACCACGACGAGGACGCCCATGTCTGATCCGAGCTTGCTGATTCGCGGGGGGCGACTGATCGACGGTCGTGGCCTCGACACGATCACCGACG
>JASFRE010000271.1:0-6506 GCA_050115055.1 Candidatus Eiseniibacteriota bacterium
GTACGCGCACGTCTACGAGCGCTATCCGGACACCGAGTATGGTGTGTATGCCGGGGTGCGGACGGGGGCGCGCGATCCCGACTCGCTGTCGATTCTCGTCGGTCGGATCAAGCTCCGCGAGGCGCGTGCCGACTCGCTGGTGCGTGCCCTGGCTGTCGCCGACTCGCTGCGCCTGGCGCAGTCGATGGCCGACTCGCTGGCGGCGCTGGCGGCCGCCGACTCGCTCGCCGCGGGGGTGGCCGACTCGCTCGCCGCGGGGGCGGCCGACTCCCTCGCCGGTCTGGCGACGGCGGACTCGACCGGCGCGACCACTGCCGGAGCCGCGGTGCTGGAGGCGGCGACCGACTCGCTGTCGCCGCGGATCGATCCGGTGCCGGGTGCCGGCGACCGGACGCAGGCACTCGAGCGTCTGGACGCGATGCGCGACTCGCTCCGCCAGGCAGCGCGGGCGCGCCGCGACTCGGTGCTGCGCCGCGATGCATCCAGCCCCGACAGCTAGAGGGGAACGCAGGGAGGAACGTGTGAGCAGTCCGGTCAGCGTCGCGCGGTTCGCGCGGCCCGCTCCCGTCCAGGTGACGATGCACGTCACCGCCAACGTCGATGTCGCGCCGGCCAGCCGGATCGTCACCCTGGAGACGCGCGCGCCGGCCGCGGTCGCGCTGCCGCCGTCGCTGCCGGGCCAGTTCGTGCATCTCAAGCTCGGCGATGGCTTCGCGCCCTTCCTGCGGCGACCGTTCAGCATCCTCGGGCACCGGCACACCACCGAGGGCCGCACGCGCCTCGCCATCATGTATGCGGTGGTCGGCGCGGGCACCGAGCGCCTGGCGGCGATGCGCCCCGATCAACCGGTCGAGCTCCTCGGTCCGCTCGGCAACGGCTTCGCACCGCCGGACGGTGGCCGCTGGGTGCTGGTCGCCGGCGGGCGGGGCGCGGCGCCGCTCTACCGGCTGCTCGAGACCCTCGAGGCCGGCGCCGCGGTACACTTCGGAACGCCGCCGACCCCGTCGGCGCTCCGCGTCCTGTTCGGCGCCCGCAGCCGGGAGCATCTCTGGGGGCTCGAGCGACTCCGCGGCGTGCCGCACCAGCTCGCCACCGATGACGGCTCGATCGGGCAGCGTGGCACCGTGGTCGAACTGCTCGAGACGGAGCTCGAGATGCCGGCCGCCCCGCCGCCGGTCATCCTGGCCTGTGGGCCGGAGCCGATGCTGGCCGCTGTCGCCCGCGTCGCGGCACGGGCCGGGGTCCCGGCGCAGGTGTCGCTCGAGAGTCGCATGGGCTGCGCTTGCGGTCTCTGCCGGGGGTGCGTCATTCCCCGCCGCATCGGTCGCGCCTCGCCGTGGCCGCGCGATGGCAACGCCGCCTACGCCACCGTTTGCAAGGAGGGGCCCGTCTTCCTGGGCGACGAGGTCGACTGGGATGCGGTGCCGGAGATCTAGGTGCCGGAGATCTACGTGCCGGAGATCTACGTGCCGGAGATCGGGACGTGTCCGACCGCCGGACGGCCTGCCCGCGCCGCCGAGGAACCACCCATGAACGAGCCCCGAACGACCGCCGCCGCCGCCCGCCCCGCGCCAACCGCTGCTGGCTCGCCGGCGCCGGTCGATCTGCGGGTGACGATCGGTTCCCTCGAGCTGCGCAACCCGGTGCTGCTGGCGTCCGGGACCTGCGGCTATGGCGAGGACATCGCCGGTCTGGTCGACGTCGGGCAGCTCGGTGGCATCGTCACCAAGACCGTGACCCCGGAGCCGCGCGCCGGCAACCGGCCGCCGCGCATCGCCGAGGTGCCCGGCGGCATGCTCAACTCGATCGGCCTCGAGAACGTCGGGCTCGAGGCCTTCGTGCTCGACAAGCTGCCCGTCATCCGGCGACTCGACACGCGCTGCGTGGTGTCGATCGGCGGCGAGTCGGCGGCCGACTACGAGCGGTCGGCGCGGCGTCTCGAGGGGCTGGACGGCATCGATGCCCTGGAGCTCAACCTCTCCTGTCCGAATGTCTCGGGCGGCATGGACCTGTCGCGCGATCCCGCGGCCTGCGGCGCGGCGGTCGCCGCCGTGCGTGCGGTGACCGAACGACCGCTCGTCGCCAAGCTGACGCCGAACGTGGCCAGCATGGTGCCGATCGCGGGGGCCGCGGCCGACGCCGGTGCCGACGCGGTCTCGCTGGTCAACACCTTCCTCGGCATGGCGATCGACGTCGAGCGCCGCCGGCCGGCCCTGGCCTCGGTGGTCGGCGGGCTGTCGGGGCCGGCCATTCGCCCGCTGGCGGTGGCGCGCGTCTTCGAGGTGAGTCGCGCCGTCGGCATCCCGGTGATCGGTATCGGCGGCATCGCCTCGGGGCGCGACGTCGTCGAGTTCCTGCTGGCCGGTGCCACCGCGGTGCAGGTCGGCACCCAGAATTTCGTGGACCCGAGTGGCGCCGGGCGGCTGGCCACGGCGCTGCGCGCCTACCTGGAGCGGCACCGCCTGAGACGGCCAGCCGAGCTGCGCCAGGCACTCGAGCTGCCGGCCGCAGACGGCCCCGCGAGGGGCGAGGAGGCAACCTGATGCGTCGCGCTCGGCATGGTGACGAGCAGCCGCGGACGGCGCTCGCTGGCCCGGAGGAGGCGCTCGCGGAGCGGCTGATCGTGGCGCTCGACCGGCCCGACCTCGAGCAGGCACTGCGGCTCGTCGACCACCTGGACGACCGGGTCCGCTTCTACAAGGTGGGGCTGACGCTGTACACTGCCGCCGGCCACGCCGCGGTACGGGCACTCGTCGAGCGCGGCAAGCGGGTGTTCCTCGACCTCAAGCTGCACGACATCCCCGCCCAGGTGGCCGGCGCGGTGACCGCCGCCCGCGGGCTGGGTGCCGCGCTCCTCACCGTTCACACGGCGGGCGGTGGGGCTATGCTCGAGGCGGCGGTGGCGGCGGCGACGGGGAGCCCGCTGGCGCTGCTGGGCGTCACCGTCCTCACCAGCCAGACCGCCGTCGGCGGTGAGGTGGAGCGCCGCGCTCGCCTGGCGGTGGCGTCCGGCCTCGACGGCGTCGTCTGCTCGCCGCTCGAGATCGCGGCGCTGCGCGCTGCCCTCGGCCGGGGGCCGCTCGTCGTGACGCCAGGGATCCGTCCGCGGCAGGCGGCGGTGGCCGGCGAGGACCAGGTGCGGGTGGCGACGCCGGAGGCGGCGCTCGCCGCCGGCGCCAGCCATCTGGTGGTCGGCCGGCCGATCACCGGCGCACCGGAGCCGCGCGACGCGGTGGACGCCATCCTGACGGCGATGCGCGCCGGCCTGGCGGCCGGCTGAACGCGGGGCGTGTGGGAAGGCGGCGGGGCGCGGCACGCGGCCGAGCCCGGGCGAGAGAGGAGGAGAAGGGTGCGAGTCCTGATCACCGGCGTCACCGGCTTCGCCGGCAGCCATCTGGTCGACTATCTGCTGGCGGCGCAGCCAGGTGTCGAGATCTTCGGCATCAAACGGTGGCGCAGCCCGACACGCAACATCGAGCACGTCTGGAACCAGATCCACATGTTCGAGTGCGATTTGCGCGATGCGTTCTCGGTGCGCGACGTCATCGAGGAGATCCGTCCGGAGCGCATCTTCCATCTGGCCGCGCAGAGTTTCGTGCCGACCTCGTGGACGGCGCCGACCGAGTCGCTGTCCACCAACATCATCGGCCAGCTCAACATCTTCGAGGCGGTGCGCAAGATCGGCCTGCAGCCGACCATCCAGATCGCCGGCTCGAGCGAGGAGTACGGTCTCGTGCATCCCAACGAGCTGCCGATCCGTGAGACCAATCCGCTCCGGCCGCTGTCGCCCTACGCGGTCTCCAAGGTCGGGCAGGACCTGCTCGCCTACCAGTACTTCATGAGCTACGGGCTACCGGTCATCCGCACCCGGGGCTTCAATCACACCGGGCCGCGCCGCGCACCGGTCTTCGTGGCCTCCGACTTCGCGCGCCAGATCGCCGAGATCGAGCACGGCCGTCAAGAGCCGGTCATCCGGGTCGGCAATCTGGAGGCCGAGCGCGACTTCACCGACGTGCGCGACATGGTGCGCGCCTACTGGATGGCGACCGAGGCCGGCGAGACGGGCGAGGTCTATAACATCGCCTCCGGGCGTAGCTGGCGCATCCAGGAGCTGCTCGACATGCTGGTCGGCATGAGCCGCACCGAGATCCGCATCGAGCCGGATCCACGGCGGCTCAGGCCGTCGGACGTGCCGCGGCTGCTCGGCGATGCGGGCCGCTTCCGGGCGCGCACCGGCTGGGAGCCGACGGTCCCCTTCGAGACCACGCTGCGTGACCTCCTGGACTACTGGCGCGTCGCATGAGCCTCGTCCTGGTGACAGGCGCCGCCGGTTTCGTCGGCCGTCACCTGATGCCGGCGCTCGTGGCGCGTGGCCACACGGTGCTCGGCGCCGACCTGGACGGAGCCGGCGGCGATAGGGAGGCGGCGATCCGGCGCCTCGACATCACCGAGGCTGACGCCGTCACGGCGCTGGTCGACGCGGTCCGGCCCGAGGCGATCATCCACCTCGCAGCGATGAGCTCGGCCGGCGCCTCCTTCGGGGCGCCCCGCGCGAGCTACGTCACCAACGGCGAGGGCGCCATGCACGTGCTCGAGGCGGTGCGCCACCGGGCGCCTTCCTGCCGCCTGCTCATGGTGAGCTCGGCCGAGGTCTACGGACCGTGTGCCGCCGGCCAGCGCCACGACGAGTCGGCAGCGCTTCACCCGGTCAGCCCCTACGGGGTATCGAAGGCGCTCGCGGACCGCATGACCGAGCAGTACGGGCGCGCCTACGGGCTCGACGAGGTGCGTGTCCGTCCCTTCAGCCACACCGGCCCAGGTCAGGCTCCGACCTTCGTCTGGCCCGCTTTCGCGCGCCAGGTGGCGGCCATCGAGGCCGGCCGCGCGGCGCCCGTGCTGCGCGTTGGACGGCTCGATGTCGAGCGCGATTACTCTGATGTAAGAGACGTCGTGGCATGCTATTGCGAGATTCTGGAGAGATCCGGTCGAGGCCAGGCCTGGAACGTCTGCGCGGGGCGCGGGGAGCGCCTCGAGACGCTCCTCCAGGGGCTCCTGCGGCTCGCCCGGGTCGACATCACGGTCGAGACCGATCCGGCCCGCCTCAGGCCGGTCGATCTGCCACGGCTGGTGGGCGATCCCGGACGCGTCGAGCGCGAGCTGGGCTGGCGACCGTCGATAACGATGGAGGAGACGCTCGCCGATCTTCTCGAGGAGGCACGTGCCCGGGAATCGACCGCTGGCCGCGATCGTTCTCGGGGCGGATCGTGAGTCCCCGGACCCAGGGCCACCGCGCCCGGGCATGACGCGGCTCCATCCGGCGATGGACGACACACAGAGGAAGTCGCATGTATCGCATTTCGGTCATCGGTACGGGCTACGTGGGACTGGTCACCGGCGCCTGCCTCGCCGACTTCGGTAATGAGGTCATCTGCGTCGACAAGATCCCCGAGAAGATCGAGCTCCTGGAGCGTCTCGAGATCCCGTTCTTCGAGCCGGGACTCAAGGAGCTGGTGGGTCGCGGGGTCGAGAGCGGGCGGCTCAGGTTCTCGACCGATCTTGCGGCCTCGGTCGCCGAGACGCCGGTGGTCTTCAGCGCCGTCGGCACACCGCCCCGGCCGGACGGGCAGGCCGACCTGTCGGCCATCTACGAGGTGGCGCGCGACGTGGCGCGCTCGATGCAGGGCTACCGGCTCGTCGTCCAGAAGAGCACGGTGCCGGTCGGCACCGGTCGCCGGATCAAGCAGGTGATCGAGGAGAACCTGACCGGCGACTATCCGTTCGACGTGGCGTCGAATCCCGAGTTCCTGCGCGAGGGATCGGCCGTGCAGGACTTCACGCATCCCAACCGTGTGGTCATCGGCACCTGGACGACGCGCGCCGAGAACATCATTACCGACATCTACAAACCGCTCTACCTGCTCGAGACGCCGATGGTGAAGACCACGGTCGAGTCGGCGGAGCTGATCAAGTACGCCGCGAATGCCTTCCTGGCCACCAAGATCTCCTTCATCAACGAGATCGCCAATCTCTGCGAGGCACTCGGTGCCGACGTGCAAACCGTCGCCCATGCCATGGGGCTCGATCAGCGCATCGGCAAGAAGTTCCTCCATGCCGGTCCGGGCTACGGCGGCTCGTGCTTCCCGAAGGACACGCGGGCGCTGGCCTCGTTCGCGCGCGAGTCCGGCGAGACCATGCGTATCGTCGAGGCGGTGATCGAGATCAACGAGCGCCAGATCGAGCGCATGGTCGCGAAGATCGAGACGCTGCTCGGGACGCTCGAGGGCCGGACCGTCGCCATCCTCGGCCTGTCCTTCAAGCCGAACACCGACGACATCCGCGACGCGCCCGCCATCCGCATCATCCGGATGTTGCGGGAGCGCGGGGCGCGCGTGCGCGCCTTCGATCCGGTCGCCATGCCCAACGCGGCGCGCGAGGTGCCGGGCATCGAGTACCTGGCCGACGCCTACGCGGCCTGCGAGGGGGCCGACGCGGTGGCTGTGGTGACA
>JASFRE010000272.1:0-6492 GCA_050115055.1 Candidatus Eiseniibacteriota bacterium
CGCAGCGCTCGACCAGGCCGCCGCAGTGATCGAGGGCGAGGGCCCCGCCGCGCGCGTTGCTGGTCCCGAACTGGTCGAATGGCAGCACCCGGTTGTCCTCGAACCGGGTCCGGCGGATGACCGGGTCGGCGTTCTCGCAGTAGATGCCACCGCCGGCGGCGCTGCTGATGCCGTCGATGAGGTTGCCGGAGAACCGGCAGTCCTCGACCAGGAGATCGCCACCGCTGCAGTAGAGGCCCGCACCCATCAGGTAGGCCTGGTTGTCGCGCACGGTCGAGCTGCGGAGCTCGAGGCTGGCGTCGATGCACGCCAGACCGCCGCCCGATTCGTAGGTGCTGTAGCGATCGCCGTGCTCGACGATGCAGTGCTCGAGACGGCTGGTGGTCGTGGTGTTCTCGAAACGGAGGCCGGTCCAGCCATCCGTGCCCGAACCGTTCGCGTCGCCGGTGAAGAGGATCGGCGACGCGGCGGTGCCGGTCGCCTCCAGGGTGCCCTCGACCAGGATGCCGTGCCCGCCCAGGGTGTAGACGATCACGCCCGGCTCGACCATGAGCGTCTGTCCCGCCGGGACGGTGACGTCGCCCTCGATCAGGTAGGGCGAGCCGTCGGCGCTCCAGGTCCCCGACACCGTCCCGGTGGGAACGACGGTGTCCGAGCGGTAGACGGTGACGCGCGCCACGTCGTACCCGGGCTGGGTGAAGTCGGCGGCGGCGAACATCGGATCGTCCAGGATGCCGCCGCTGCCGGGCGGCAGGTACCCGGGGTGGGTGTGCACGACGCCGCCCTCGTCGACGCCCGAGTTGGGCACCGTCTGGCCGAAGAAGGCGGTGTGCTCCGGAATCTCGTCATTGACCTCGGTGCCGGCGTCGCGCACCGCTGTACCCTCGATGGTGAAGAACGCTCCGAGGAACTCGCCACCCGCGGTGAAGATGCGGTGGGCCTGGGGGTCGTCGGCGCCGATGAAGGCATCGTTGCTCGGGATGACCATGGACAGGAGACCGAGGAACTGGCTGGTCGGATCGGTCGGATCGACGATGAACGTGTGGGTGGCGGACTCGCCGGGCGCCAGCTGCGGGTTGCCGGTCGAGCCGGGGACGACCGCCTGCACGTGGCCGGCGTCGCCGGCATCGAAGAGCTGCTCGAGCGGCGTCGTGTTGCCGTCCTCCGCCAGCCGCTCGAGCGCCGTGCTGGCGGGCGCGCCGGCGTCGAACGGGTCGAAGGTGCCGTCGTGCAGGCCGACCCAGACGGGTGTCAGCCAGGTTCCGTTCGCGGGCGCCAGGTTCTCGATGACCACCGTGACGCCGGCGAGGCCGGCCGGTGAGGCGTTGCCGTCCGGTCCCGGGGCGCGTGTCATCGGTTCAACTCCCGTGGGCGGAGCGCTGGCAGGATCTGCAAGGCCTGCGGTGTCGCGCGCCGACGCCGCGGATGCGACGGCCGCTGCCATGAGGAGAGTCAACGCCAGGGCCACCGCCGGGCGGACGGTCCGGGCGCTCGATGTCGTCGGGCTCTGGAGCCACTGACCAGGCACGTTGGGTTCCTTTCGCGGGAGGCGAGGGTCGGGGAGCGACGTGGATGAGGCGGAGTTGGCTGGCCGGCTGCCGCCCGGTACCGTCTCCCACGCAAGAGACGTTCCGACTTGGGGCCGCTCCGGTATGTCGGCCGGGAATTCGTCATCGCGTGACGCGTGCGCGCCGGCGCGAGTTACCGGTACAGCGCCTTCAGCGCTCCCCATGTCGTGGTACCGACCGGCGCCGCGGGGCAACCCTCGCCGCGCCCCCCGACCAGACCGCAGTCGCTGCCGTGCGGGTGGTTCCCCGGCAGGCAGGGCGAGTCGGCCGCCACGCGCAGGTCGCCCCCCTCGAGATCGCAGAAGCGGGGGTCGCTGGAGAAGTTACCGGCGAGGTCGAGCTGCTCGGCGACGCACGAGACCCAGTCGCCATCCGGATGACCGTAGATCGCGCAGCAGGTGAGGTCGGCGGTGCTGCCATCACGGCAGTTGATCGCCCTGCCGAGCTCGCCGAAGGCGATGATCGTCCGGTCGAGCACCGCCGAGGAGGCGTTGATGAGCGCCAGGCCGCTGGCGCCCCAGGCGCCCTGGTTGCCGGCGATCGTGCAGCCCGAGAGGGAGAGGTCGGCGCCCTGGGCGTGAATCGCGGCGCCGCTGTTGTTCCAGAGTGTGCAGCGGGTCATCGTCACCGACGACTGGTTGACGCAGTAGAGTCCGCCGCCCTCGAACAGAGCGTCGTTGTCGACGAAGTCGCAGTTCTCGAGCACGATCGTCGAGCCGCTGCTGTACACCGCGGCCCCCGAGTACTGCGAGCGATTGCCGACGAACCGGCAGCCGACGAATCTCGCGGTCGCGGTCGTGAGATAGGCGCCCCCACCGTTCAGGGTGTCGCCGTCCCGGAACACGCAATCCACGAAGGTCGGTGACGACGAGGCACAGAAGACGGCGCCGCCGTAGCCGCCGCCATGCCCCGCGCCGTTGGCGACCGCTAGACCCTCGATCCGCGCCCGGCCCGCATCGTTGTGCAGGTAGAAGCCGCACGCGGCGAGTTCGCAGTCGATGACCGTGGCGTCGGGACCATCCGCCGAGCGCAGCACCAGGTCCTTGTCGTAGAAGCGCAGGGTCACATTGCCGTCACCGCCATAGGTGCCGGGCGCGATCAGCACCGTGTCGTCGGCACTGGCGGCGAGGATGCCGGCCTGGATCGTCGGCTGGTCGGCGGGGACGCGGACGGTCGCCGCGCGCAGGCCAAGGGGCCGGGCCAGCATGACGCCGAGTATCAGCGCCATCCAGGCGCCGATCGGCCGCCAGGTCGATCTCGCTGCCCGATCTGTCGGAGACATCGTCACGCTCCTGCCTACGGCGTCTCGTCGAAGAACCACTCGATGGCGCGGGTGCCGAGGCTGTCGATGGCGCCGTCCGACCACCAGAAGATCGGGAACGACCAGACCATCACCTTGCCGTGATCGGGGCCCTCGTAGCGGAAGGCGCAGGGGGCGCTGTCGAGGCGCGACGGCACCGGGAAGGGCTCGACGCGGCTGCCGTTGGTGATGAAGGTGTAGAGCGTGTCGAGGTCGCCGGGTCGAGGACCCTGCTCGTAGCCGCGCGTCATGCCCTCGACCAGCGGGATGCCGAGGAGCGGGCTCGTGTAGGGCGGCCGCGCCACCAGCAGCTCCGGCCAGCCCTCGGCCGCCGCCTCCGGCGTCGTTCGCCCGCCGTCCATGCCGTCGATGCGCTGCGAGGTGAGGTCGCCGCGCGGGCGCAGGAACTCGCCGGCGACGATCTGCCCGCCGACGAACTCCGACTCGATGTGGAAGAACTGGTAGCCGAACTCCTCGGACGAGAAGCCGAAGTACTCCTCGATGCTCGTGAACTTGGTGCGCGACAGGGCGCGCTTGCCGGTGAGGAGCAGCTGGCCGCCGAGCGTCAGGTACTCGGAGAGCGGGAAGCCGCGCTCGGGATCCATGGCCTGGAAGAGCACGCTGCTGGTGCTGCCGACGCTCCAGACCAGCAGCTTGTGGCGGCGGAGGATCGACAGCTTCGGCGCCTCCTCGTCGATGTGGCCGAGGATGTCCTGTACCTCGTACTGGTCGATGGTCAGGCCGCGACGCCGCGCCTCGGCGAGCAGCACCTCCTGGATCAGCGAGTCGCTCTCCGCGTCCGAGGGGTTCGAGGGGCTGCCGATGCGGTCGCCGCCGATGTCGTCGACGTAGAGGATGTCGCGCTCGAAGTCGGGCGGCCCGACGCGCAGGATGACGTCGACGACGATCTGCTGGCCGATCGAGTCCTCGACGCGCAGGTAGAAGCCGTGCTCGACCTCCTCGACGCCGGGCGGGTTGTCGAAGGTGACCGCGGTGCCGGGGTTCGGGGTCGGGACCCAGCCGGGGTCGTTCGGGGCGATGCTCTCCAGGTCGATACCGTAGGCAAAGCCCGAGATCCGCGCCCCGTAGTGCGAGGCGTCGGCCTCCCAGCCGAGCGCCGCCGGTCGCCCCGAGATCAGGTCGAAGGTCTTCTCCACCTCGTTGCCGCTCGGCAGGGTGATCGTCTTGCCGGGGCCGGAGAAGGTGACGCGCGGCCGGCCAGGCTCCTCCGAGACGCGCAGGCGGGCGACGTTGTGGCCGGCGCGCAGCTCGGGCTCGACCGCTCCCGCCTCGTCCATGGCGCGCACCCCGAACAGGTAGGTGCCGACCTGGATGGACGCGAAACGGGCCAGCGTCGTCGCCTCGAACGGGCTCCAGGGCGGCCCGCAGGCGGGGCAGTCGAGGCGCTCGGGGGGGATGACGAGCAGGCTCTCGGGCGGCACGGCGACCAGCCGGTAGGTGAAGCTGTCCGGGGGCGCGGTGCCGTCCAGATCGTCGCCGCGCCAGGTCACCTCGAAAGTGGGGCCGACGGTGGCGACGGCGGTCGGGATCGGGTTCACGATCTCGGACTGCGGCGCCACGGTGACCGCGAAGAAGGCGGCGCTGGCGTACTCCGACCAGGCGCCCCCGTCGTCGACGGCGCGCACGTGGAAGGTGTGATGGCGCCCGTAGCGGTAGAGCTCGATCGGGATGCCCTGCTCGACCTCGATCACGGTGTCGAAGAAGTCGTCGGCGGTGAAGCGGAGCGCCGCCGAGCGCTCGGTGGTGAGCTCGAGCGCGTCGGGGTCGGTCGTGTCGTCGACCGCATAGGCGTAGCCCTCGACGTGACCATCCGGATCCTGCGCCGCCCAGTGAAACGTGACGCGGTAGATGTGCAGCGAGTCCTCGATCGGGCCGCGCGTGATGCGGACCGACGGCGGCTGGTTGGGAACGCGGACGCCAGTCGTCTCCTCGGCGCACGAGGCGGCGAGGAGGGCGGCGACGGTGACGGCGAGGGCGAGCGCCGCGAGGAGCGCGAGGCGCCTGGCGCGGTCCGGCGCGCTGCACGGGACGCCGCTCACGGCATCAGCTCCATGTCGACCGCCTTGTCGCCGACCCGGAAGGCGAGGAAGCCGATCTGATCGAGGGTGGCCGGGTCGATCCGGAAGACCGGCGTATCGAGATTGGCCCAGCCGAGTACCAGGAGCTCGCCGCTCCGCGGGTGCTCGACGAGATCGGTCAGAAAGTAGTTGAGGCGCGTGCCGCCGGGCGACTCCGGCGCCGGCGCCAGCGTCGACAGGACGATGGACGCCACCGCCTGGCGCCGGTAGAGGAAGTAGACGCGGTCGCGCACCGGCGAGAGGATGAGCGCCCAGAGCTGCGGCGTGCAGCCGTTGCACGTCACCTGCTCCATCTGCAGGCTGAAGGTGCGGTCGGGATTGATGAGATCGACCAGCGCGTAGCGTTCGCTGCCGCCCACCCAGGCGCGGGCGCGCTCCTCCTCGACCGTGATCGTGTGGATGCGCTCGACGGTGAGGACCGGGAAGCCGGGCACGGGGACGAGCGCCGGCAGCGTGTAGGCGGCGAGCTGGGCGCCGCCGTCGAGCCCGACCAGCAGCCAGTCGAAGCGGCGGGTGACCGCGAAGCGCGCCGGCTCGGCGTCGGCGCGCACGAAGACGAGCGGGTCGCGCCGCGGTGCGAAGGTCACCGGGTCGAGGACGAGGAGCGCGTTGTCGGCCGGCGAGGCGACGACGAGGAGATCGTGCTCGGGGAGGACGATGAAGTCGGTGACGTTCGGATCGAGGACCGGCCCCGAGTTGCGGAGCACGGTCAGCGTGCGCGCGTCGACGACCAGGAGGCCGGCCATGACGCCCGTGCGGTAGAGGACGTAGAGCTCGCCGGTCTCCAGGACGCCGTGCAGGCGCTCGGGAATGACCGGGAGCTGGAGCGGCGAGCCCGGGGCGGGCTCGAGGGTGGCGACGTCGATGACCGTCAGGTCATGGCCGATCTCGTTGGCGAAGAAGAGGCGACCGTAGTCCTCGAAGGCGAAGGCGGTCGTGAAGCGCACGATGGCGGAGTCGGGGCGCGCGTTGCCCGAGAGGTCGGCGATGCCGGCGGCGAGCACCGCCTCGAGGTCGGCCGGCACCGGCAGCGCCGTCGCGGGGGTGAAGGTCAGGATGGTGGCCGTCGAGTCGAGGGCCGTGTCGCCGGGGAGGGGCGCGCCGTCGGGGCCACGCAGGCGGAGCGCCGTCGTCGTCGCGAGCGAGTCGAGGACCACCGGTTCGTCGAACACGACGCGGAGGAGCGCCGAGTCGGGGACGGCGACCGCGCCGTCGGCCGGCTCGAAGGCGAGGACGGCGGGTGGCGTGGTGTCGGGCGCGGTGGGTGGCGGGCCGTCGTCGTCGCAGCCGGGGAGGGCGGTGAGGAGGAGGGTGACGAGGAGGAGGGCGAGCGTCACGGCCGCGATCGTGACCGCCGCCGCACCGGCTCCCTGTCGCATGCCGCGCCTCATCGGATGATCACCAGCTTGCCGCGGTGCAGGAGGCCGCTGCCCGTCACCGCGTACAGGTAGATGCCCGACGTCACCGGCTGGCCGTTGCGGCTCAGCAGGTCCCAGTCGACGCTGCCCTGCACCCCGTCGTGCTC
>JASFRE010000273.1:0-6405 GCA_050115055.1 Candidatus Eiseniibacteriota bacterium
GCTGCTCGTCGCTGCCCTGCTCGCGGTGACTGCCCCGCCGGGCGGTCGCGCGCCGGTGGACGACGCGGGACCGCGAGCAGACGCGCAGCCGGCGATGGACGTCGCGGGGCGCGCGGCGCCGGACGCGCCGGCCACCTCGCCAGCGTCATGCGCGCACCTCGACCCGGGCGCCCGGTCCGCCGGGCAGTCGGTCCTGTGCGCGGTGCCGCCCGTTCCTCGCAAGGAGGGCTTCGTCGCCGCTGCCCAGCGCTTCGGACCGTCGCGGCGGCGCGACGACCACCGCTCGCCGTTCGACGTCGTCGCCGCCTTTCGCCAGCAACCGGACACCGTGCGCGCCGTCGGCATCATGGTCGACTTCGAGGACCAGCCGATGGACTCGACGCGCGCCTACTTCGAGCGCGTGCTCTTCCACCAGAACCAGTACTGGGAGCAGGTCACCTACGGTCAGGTGGTCATCGCCGCGACCATCCCGGACAGCATCTACCGCATGCCGGAGACCATGGCCTACTATGGCGAGGACGAGCTGTTCGGCGAGCGCCAGACCGAGTTCGTGCGTGACGCGGTGCTGGTCGCGGACGACGAGGTCGACTACGCGGACTACGACGCCGTCTTCTGCATCCACGCCGGCGGGGGGCAGGAGGCCGACGTGCGGGGCGACAGCCCGGAGCAGCTCTGGTCGGTGTTCGTGCCGCTCGACGCGATCGCCTACTACCTCGATGACGAGAACGCCGATCGCGGCATCCAGACCAACGACATGACCTCCGGGGGCGAGCCCTACTTCGTCGAGATGGCGCTGGTGCTGCCGGAGTCCGAGTCGCAGGACGCCGACGATGCCGGCAACCCGTTCGTCTTCGGCATGCTGGGAGTCTATGCCCACGAGTTCGGCCACGTGCTCGGACTGCCGGATCTGTACGACACGACTCCCGAGGACTTTCCTGACTCGCAGGGCATTGGCAGCTGGGGCGTCATGGGGGCCGGCACCTGGAACTTCAACGGCTTCGTGCCGGCACAGCCCTGCGTCTGGAGCCGTTTCGAACTCGGCCTGATCGACCCGGTGATCGTCACCGCCGACACGACGCTCGAGCTGGCGGCCGTCGAGGGCCAGGGAGACGGACCACGCGCCGCGCTGATCCCGCTCGGCGGCGACGAGTACTTCCTGATCGAGAACCGGCTCCAGGATCCCGATGGCGACGGCGAGTTCGACTTCTACGACGCCGACGACGACTCGGTGTTCACGCTCTACGACCTGACGATCCCGGCCGAGGAAGCGGACAGCTATCGCGACGCGGAGTTCGATTTCTTCCTGCCCGGTGAAGGGACGGGCTCGGGCCTGCTGATCTGGCACATCGACCAGTCGGTGCTCGATGCCTACGACGAGTACAACGCCGTCGAGCACGACCCCGAGCACAAGGGGGTCGATCTCGAGGAGGCCGACGGCATCGAGGACCTCGACACCTACGCGACCACGATCGAGAACTTCGGCAGCGCCGGCGACGTCTTCCGCGCCGGGGAGGCCGACGAGTTCGGGCCGGCCACAATCCCCAGCACGGCGCTGAGCTACGGCGCGCCGAGCTTCGTCCGTGTCCACTCGATCTCCGGCCCGGGCTCGATCATGAGCTTCTCGGTGACCTTCGAGGATGCCGGCACCCTGCCGCGTCGCAAGAGCGGCTTCACCCCGGTGCAGCTTGCCGGTCCGGTGCAGGGCAACCACCCGGCGTGCGGCGACCTGTGTCCCGACTGGCCGGGGCTCGAGACGGTGGTGGTCGACTCGCTGGGGTCGGTCTACGTGATCGACGCCGCGGGCGGCTCGCCGTACCCGGGCCGGCTGGCCGCCGAGCCGCTGGGCTCGGTCGGTCCCGACGCCGCGACCACGCCGGCGCTCGGTGACCTCGACGGTGACGGCAACCTCGATCTCCTGGTGGTGGGATCCGACGGACGCGTCTTCGCCTGGGACGGGGCGACCGGCGAGGAGCTGCTGGACGGCGACGGCGACCCGTCGACCACCGGGGTCTGGGCCGAGCTCGAGGGCACCTTCGCGCACACGGTGCCGGTGATCGCGCAGGTCACCGAGGATCCACAGCAGACCGTGTTCGTGGGCTCCATGGCCGACTCGGCGACCGGCGACGCGCGGCTCTACTGGCTGATGCAGCGCCAGGACGCGGTGGAGATCGGTTACGGCGTCGTGCGCGGCGACCTGCTGGCGCCGCCGCTCCTGTTCCGTGGCCGGTCGTCGCCGGGTGCGGAGCTCCGCTACTGGCTGGTCGGCGCCTCGGTCTTCGACGACGCCACCCACTACTTCGAGGCCTGGCCGACGACCACGCAGCCGATCGTCGAGCTGCCGAACGATCGCGCCTCGCTCCAGCACCAGGTGAGGAGTCTCGTTGCCGCCGATCTCGATCTGGACGGCACGATGGAGATCCTCGCCTCGGATGATCACGGCCGCATCGAGTGCTACCGCTATCCGCGCCGGCCGCCGGCGACCATCAACGACATCTTCACCGATCGCGTGCGGCTCGAGGGCGTGATCGGCTGGCCGTTCGAGCTCGGGCTCGGCGTGGCGCATGACCTGTCGCTCGCCGATCTCGATCGTGACGCCCATCTCGAGGTGCTGCTGTCGGCCTACGACGGGCGGCTCTACGCCCTCAACTGGAACGGCACGCCGCAGCGTGGCTTCCCGGTGCAGGTCGGTGACGGCATCCGACCGATCCCGACCCTGGTGCCGGCGCCGCTGGTCATGGACCTGGACGGCGACGAGCGCCCGGAGATCGTGGCGGCGGCGGGGGATGGCCGGCTCCTGGCGGTCGAGGGGGACGGCTCGCAGACGGTGCGCTTCGCGGTGCCGGGGCCGGGCGAGCACGGTCCGACGCCGGTCGTGACCGATCTCGATGGCGACGGGGTGCTCGACGCGCTGGTGCCGTCGGACCATGGCGTGGGCTCGCTGCTCATCGCCTACGAGCTGCCCGGTACGGTCGATCCGGCGCCGCCGTGGGGCGCCTACCGCAACGGCCCCGGACACTCGGGGCAGGCGGTGGTCATGAACGTCACGGCCGAGAGCCGGCCGTTCCTGAGCGAGGTCTACGTCTATCCCAATCCGGTGCGGGGCGGGATGGCGAACATCCATTTCTCGCTGGGCATGGAGGCGCGGGTCGATCTCAAGATCCTCGACGCGTCCGGTCGCGTGGTCGCCGAGCCACGCGTGGCCCAGGCCCCCGCGCCAGGTCTCACCGAGCATGTGGTAGCATGGTCGACCGACTCGGAGCCGAGCGGTGTCTACCTGCTCCGCGTCGACGCTGCGGCCGGAGGACGCGAGGAGAGCGAGGTCTACACCTTCGCCGTGATGCGTTGACGTGCGAGCTGCCGACACCCGGAACCACGACGAGGAGCGCGCCCGCCGCCGCCTCGTGAGGAGACGTTGATGATGTTGACGCTGACCCGTCCCGCCGGCCTGCTGGTGGGGTGCGCCATGCTCCTGGGGCTCGCCACGGTGGGCGCCACGGCGGCCGAGCGACCCGGGATCATCTCGCTCGATCTGCCGATCGGTCCACGCGCCGTCGGCATGGGGGCGGCCTACGTGTCGATCGCCGACGACGCGACGGCGATGTACTGGAACCCGGCCGGCCTGTCTCGGGTCAGCGTGGCCGACAAGCACTTCGAGATCATGTTCCAGCACAACGAGTGGATCGCCGACTTCCGCCAGGAGTACGTCGGCGGCGCCACGCGTCTCGGCCCGCACGCCTTCGGCGGCAGCTTCTCGGGCTTCTACGTCGGCGACATCGACGGCCGTGACGAGTTCGGACAGCCGACCGTCGCCTTCGGGGCCTACGATGTCGCGGTCACCGCCTCCTATGCCTATGCGCTGAACACGCGCACCTCGCTCGGGGCCTCGGGCAAGTACATCGTCACCAATATCGACGACCTGACGCGCTTCGCCTTCGCGCTCGACCTGGGCGGGCAGTACGAGCTGGTGCCCGACCTGTGGATCGGCGGCGCGGTCACCAACATCGGCAAGGGCGTCACCTTCGTCGAGGAGCAGGACACGCTGCCGACTGCGGTGCAGGTCGGCGGTTCCTACCGCCTGCCGCAGCGAATCGGCAACGGCTCGGTGCTGCTCGCGGTCGATGTGCGCAAGACCCGCGGTGACGACGCCCACGTCCTGTTCGGCGGCGAGTACGACTACGCCGGGCTCGCCCGTTTCCAGGCCGGCTACCGCAGCGGCTACGACAACGACGATCTCAACTTCGGGATCGGCACCCAGGTCGCGGGCTGGAAGCTCCACTATGCGGTGGTGCCGTTCGACTCCGACCTCGGGACCACGCACCGCTTCGCCATCGGCTTCCAGCTCTAGAGGCAGCCTCGATGTCGCGGACGTCGAGCGACACCGCGCCGCACACCGCACACGCGCGGGCGGTGTGCGGTGCCGTGACGCCCGCCCGCCCCGTCGCCCTCTCCGCCGTGACCCTCGCCGCCGTCGTGGGCCTGATCACCGTCCTGGGTCTGATCGCCGTGCTGGGCCTGATCGCCGTGCTGCCGGTGCCGGCCGTGGCCGGGCCGGGCGAGCTCCTGGTGCGCCTGCGCCCCGAGGCCGCCGGCGAGGCGGCCGGCGAGGTGCCCGGCGAGGTTGCCGGTGACGCCGCCGGTCGCACGAGCGCGCCGCCCGCTGCCGCCACCGCGACGGGCGCGCCCGCCGTCCGGCTCGCCGAGCGGCTGCGTGCCGTCCTGCCGGCCGGGCTGGCGCCGGACGCGGGGGCCGCGGCGAACGCCACCATCACCACCCTGCTGCCGGGGTCGGCCGTGGCGCCCACCGCCCCGGCGGCGCGCGGCTCGGGGTCGCGCGGCCGGCTCGCCCGCACGCTGCTCCTCCGCCTGGCTCCGGACGCCGATCTCGACGCGGCCGCGGCGACGCTCACCGCCCTGCCGGAGGTCGAGGCCTGCCAGCCGAACCGCACCATCGCCATGACGCCGCTGGTGCCGCCCGCCGGGTCGCCGATCCCGGGCGCGGCGCCGGCGGCCGGAGCGGCGGCCGGAGTGGCGGGCGCCGGCGCCAGCGACGACCCGCGGCGTGGCGAGCAGTGGTATCTCGACCGGGTCGGGATCGACGCGGCGTGGGCGGTGACGCGTGGCGACTCGACGGTGCTGGTCGCGATCATCGACACCGGCGTCACGCAGCACGTCGATCTCCTGGCGTCGCTCTGGCAGAACGACGATCCGCCGGGCAACGCGAGCCCGGCCGATGACGCGAACGACCAGGACGGCGACGGCCTGGTCGAGGACTGGGAACGCGACGACGACGACGACAACGGCTACGTCGACGACACGCTCGGTTACGACTTCGTCGACGCGCCGCGGATTGGCGGCCCGGACGATCCGATCGACCGCGACGCCGACCCGACCGATGGCTCGGGCCACGGGACGCTGGTGGCGGGCGTCGTCGGCGCGGTGGCCGACAACGGCATCGGCATCAGCGGGCTGGCGCCGGGCTGTCGCCTGATGACGGTGCGGGCCGGGTTCAACCCCGGTGGCGCCCCGTTCGGCGGTGTGCTCGAGGAGGACGACGCGGCCGCGGCGATCGTCTACGCCGTCGACAACGGGGCGCGCATCATCAACATGAGCTGGGGCGACACCGTCTACTCGCCGGTCATCGCCGATGCGGTGCGCTACGCGCGTGAACAGGGCGCCGTCCTCGTGGCCTCGGCCGGCAACGCCGGCACCGACGCCGCCCACTACCCGTCGGCGCTCGACGGCGTGCTCTCGGTCGGCGCCTCCGATCTGGCCGACCTGCCCACCGGTTTCACGAACTCCGGACCGACCCTGGACCTCCTGGCGCCCGGCACCCGCATCCTGTCGACGGTCGGCACCGACGCCTACATCGAGCAGGCCGGCACCTCGTTCGCGGCGCCGCTGGTCACCGCGGCAGCCGCCCTCCTCGTCTCCCACGACCCCGCGCTCGGCCCGGCCGCGCTCGGCGCCACGCTGCTCGGCACGGCGACCGACGTGCTCGAGCCCGGCATCGACCTGGCGAGCGGCCACGGGCGGCTCGATGCCGGCCGGGCGCTCACCGGCGACCGCGACGCCTCGGTGCGCATCGTGGCGCCGCGCAGCGGCGACGGGGTGGACGGGGCGGCGACGGTGCGCATCACCGCCGAGGGGCCGGCCATCGACTGGCTCGAGGTCGACTGGGGCGCGGGACGCGCTCCCGACCGGTTCACGCGCCTCGTGCGGCTGGAGGGCCGCCAGGTGGTCGCCGACTCGGTGGCGGTCTGGTCGACGGCGGCGCTCGAGGTGGGGGAGTACACGCTGCGCCTCAGGGCGATGGACCGGCGCGAGGGCCTGCTCGAGGAACGCGTGCTGGTGCAGGTGGATCACACAGCACCGGTCCTGGAGAGCCAGCGCGTCGAGTCGCTCTGG
>JASFRE010000274.1:0-6397 GCA_050115055.1 Candidatus Eiseniibacteriota bacterium
CATGGCGGTCACCCTGTGGGCGATGCCGGCTGGCTGGACGGTGGCGGCGCTCGGCTTCGTCTACTTCCGGATCTTCGACATTGCCAAGCCCTTTCCCGGCCGGCGCGCCGAGGCGCTGCCGGGTGGCTTCGGGGTCATGACCGATGACCTGGTCGCCGGCATCTACGCCCACCTGACGCTTCGCGTGACGCTGCTCCTCCTGGCCAGGACGGGTGGCTGAGCGGGTGGTCACGAACGGCATGGCGGTGGGAGTCCCTGGCTGACCCGCGATGACGACAGCGAGTCCCGACGCCCTCCTGGTGACCATTGGTGACGAGCTCCTGAACGGCCAGGTGCTCGATGGCAACGCGCGCACCGTCGGGCGTGTGCTGCACACGCTCGGCATCCCGCTCGTGGAGCGGCGGACGGTCGGCGACGATCCGCATCGCATGCGACTGACGCTCGAGGACGCTGCCGCGCGGCACGCCCTCGTCATCGTCAGCGGCGGACTCGGACCGACACCGGATGACCACACGCGTGCCGTGATGGCGTCGCTGGCCGGGGTCCCGCTTCTCGAATCGGCGGTGGTCCGGGCCCGGATCGAGGCACTCGCGCGGCGGCGCGGTCGCCCGCTGACGGCGGAGTCGGCGCGCCAGGCCTGGCTCCCGCAGGGGATCGAGACCCTGCACAACCCGGTCGGACTGGCGCCGGGTCTCTGGTTGCCGCTCGGTCCGTCCATCGTCTGCGCGTTGCCCGGGGTGCCCGGCGAGCTCGAGGCGATGCTCGAGCAGGAGGTGGTGCCGCGTCTCGTGGCCTGGCCCGGGCGGGTCGAGCTCGAGAGCCACACGCTGCGCACGATGGGCGTGCCGGAATCGGAGCTCGCACGCGTGCTGGCCGGCGTCGATCTCGGGGGCGTGACGATCGCTTACCTGCCGGGCGCCGGCGGCGTCGATCTCAGGCTGGACGCGCGCGGCAGCGGTGCGCGTCGCCGCTGCGCCGCGGCCGCCGCCGCCGTGCGATCGATGCTGACCGAGACGCTCGGCCCGGTGAACTACGCGACCGGGGCCCGGCGCCTCGCCGCCGTCGTGCTCGACGGGCTACGGGCGCGGGGCTGGCGGCTGGCGCTCGCCGAGTCGTGCAGCGGGGGGCTGATCGCCAGCCTGCTTACCGATGAGCCGGGTAGCTCTGACGTGCTCGACGCCTCGGTCGTGACCTACTCGAACGCCGCCAAGTGCGAGCTCCTCGGCGTGCCGGCGGAGCTCGTCGAGACCCACGGCGCGGTCAGTGACGAGGTGACGGCAGCGATGGCGGTCGGTGCCCGCCGGCGGCTGGGGGCGGACGTCGGGCTGGCGGTGAGCGGTATCGCCGGCCCCGGTGGCGGCACGCCCGAGAAGCCGGTCGGACGCGTCCACATCGCGGTCGATGGGCCGGCCGGCGCCGCCGGACGGCGGCTGGACCTGGGGGGCACGCGCGACATGGTGCGGCGGCGGGCGGCCAACCTGGCGCTGGACCTGCTGCGGCGGTACGCGGAGGGCCAGGTGGATCCGGGCGCACGACGGGGATGACGCCGGTGCGAGGTGGCGACCGGGGCAACGACGGGCGTGCCATCGCTCTCCATGATGATCGGCGCGCCGCGAGGATGCGCTGGGCGCTGTCCGTCGTGGCGGTCGTCACCGTCCTCGAGATCCTGGTCCTGGTGCGCGCTCCGTTCTTGCCGTTCGTCGATCTACCGCAGCACCTGGGCCAGGCCGCTCTGCTCGCCGCGCACTCCCAGCCGTCGATTCGGGAGCTCTACGAAGTCCGCCTGGTGCCGCAGGTCAACATCCTGCACCTGCTGGTGGCGACACCGCTCCTGACCTGGGTGGGCGAGGGCGCGGCGGTGCGCATCATCGTCGGCGCCTACGTCGCGGCCCTGGCGCTGGCGCTCGTCGCACTGACGCGCGCGGCCGGCACGTCACCGCTGAACGCGGGGCTCGCGCTGCTCTTCGCCGTGCACTTCAATCTGATGTACGGCTTCATGTCGCTCTGCCTCGGACTGCCACTGGCGCTGGCCCTGCTCGCCCTGTGGGGCCTGCGCGATCGCGAGATCGCTGCCTGGCGGGGCCGGGCGATGGACGGTGTCGTCGTGCTCCTGTGGCTGTTGCTGGCCCTGGCGCACGTCTTCGTGCTCGCCTTCGTGTCGCTGGCGCTCGTCCTGCGCCACCTCCTGGCGTGGCGGGGACGGCGGCGCTGTCTGGCCGACCTGGCGGCGGCCGCCCCGGCCTGGCTCCTGGTCGGCGCCTGGCTGGTGACGTCGTCGGCAGCGCTGCCGGGGTCGGTCGCGGGCCCGGCAGGAGGGTCGGTTGCCGCAGCGGTCTCGTCGGCGCCGCGTGCGGCAGCGGTTCCGGCAGCGGCGTCGGTGGTGGCGAATGCTCCGTCGCCACGGCGCGCCGCGGCGACGAGCCGCTCGCTCGAGTTCCACTGGCGTGGTGCGACCGAGAAGATCGGTGCCCTCGGCTGGTCGCTCATCGTCGCGAGCCGCGAGGGACGGGTCGAGTGGACGCTGATCGCGTGCGTCGCGGTCCTGGCACTGGTCTCGCTCGTCCGCGAACGGCGATCCGGCGTTGCGGGGTCGCCGGGTTCCGGGAGCCGTGTGCGGCGCTGGCTGGGCGGTGTGGCCCTCCTGGGGATGCTCCTCTTCGTCCTCTTGCCCTCGGCGATCGTCGACGAACAGCAGGCGACCTACGGCGTCTTCCTCATCGATCAGCGTTTTCTCGTCTGGCTGCCGCTCTGCGGTCTGCCGCTGCTCCGGTGGCCACCCGGGCGTCGCGTGATCGGCGTGCTGGCGGCCACCGTCGTCGTCCTGCATCTGGCGAGCGCCTGGAGCCAGGGCCGGGTCCTCGGGCGGGCGGCCGACGCGGCGCGTGGCCTGGACGCGGCGGTGGCGGCGATCCCCCCCGGCAAGATCCTGAAGAGCCTGATCTACACGCCCTTCCCGGAGGGTGTCCGCTACCAGTCGTTGCTGCACGCAGGTTGCTACTACCAGGCACGGCGGCTGGGAGAGGTCGATCACTCCTTCGCGCTGCTTCCCTTCTCGCCGGTGCGCTACCGGGAGCTCGGGCGTCCGTACCTGTCGCGCCATGACGAGCACCTGGCGCCCGAGGACTTCGACTGGCGCGCGGTCCTCCTCTATGACTACGTCCTGATCGATGACCGCGATGGCGCCTGGTCTCGTTTCTATCGCCAGATTCCATTCGAGCGCATCGTCGACCAGAACGGCTGGATCGTCATGGACATCGAGAGCGCACGCCGGGCCTACGAGCGAGGGCGCGGCGGGGGACGTTGAACGGCCATCCGGATGGCGGCCCGGGAGGGCGGCGAAACGCCGTTCCCTCCCGGAGCCCGGCGCGTCGCGCGGGGGCGGCCGGTACGCGGATCAGCGTGTCGGATCAGCGTGTCAGCACCATGCGGCTCGTCGCCGCCTCGCCATGCGCCTCGAGCCGGTAGAAGTAGACCCCGCTCGCCAGGGGGTGGCCGCTCGCGTCGGTGCCGTCCCAGGCGATCGCGTGCCGGCCGGCGCCGAGCGGCCCCGGCGTGAGCTCTCGCACCTGACGTCCGGTCGCGTCGATGATCCGGATGCGCGGTGTCGCCGCGGCGCGCTCGAGCTCGAAGGTGATCGCGGTGTACGGGTTGAACGGGTTCGGCAGGTTCCGGACGCTGAGCCGACGTCCCGTGCCGGGCGCCGCCCCGCCATCCGCGATCCCGGTGGCACCGCTGCCGAGCTCGCCCGAGCCGCCCGCCGCGTGATAGCGCTCGGCGAACTCCTGCAGGTACTGGCGCGCGATCTGGTAGTCGTGGATGAACACCTGGTTCTCGTCGTTGCGCGTGGCGCCGTTCGTCGACCAGTTGGTCGAGCCGGTGATCACCATCGGATCGAGCCCCGGGTAGCCCGGGTCCAGGATCATGTACTTGTGATGGAGCAGCCCCGATCCGTAGTCGCCGAGGTGCACGTCGGCCGGCGGCGTCCACGGCTCGGACCCCGCCCCCGACATGTTGTGGTAGCGGCTGTCGGGGCTCGATGTCGCCTCGTCGTCGAACACCCCGCGCACCTCGAAGTCGGGCAGGGCATCCCACTTGGCGCGCATCGCCTGCTCGATGCCCTCGCGCAGGAAGGTGAGGATCGAGAAGTAGACCTGGTGCTCGGCCGACTGGCCGATCCAGTAGATCATCACGTTCTCGTTGCCGTCCGAGGGCGAGAAGCGCACGTCCACCGGGATGCCGTTCACCATGAAGCTGTGACCGGTGTTGTTCCACTTCTCGGTGCCCATCCGCGACTCGACCGGGTCCGGGGTCTGGGTCTCGGATCCCCACATCTCGTCGAACTCGATCGTGTAGGCCTCGGCCACCTCGGCGTCCTTGATCACCAGGATGTTCTCGGCGTTGACGTTGGTGCCGTTGTAGCTCGGGTTCCACGATCCGGTGACGACCCAGTCATCGAGGGTCGACGTCTCGTCGCGCGCGTCGATCACCCAGAACTTGTTGTGATGGACGCCTCCCGACGCGTGGTTGCCGCCGAAGTGGCTGTCGATGATCGGGATGCCGGCCGCGGCGAGCCGGTTGTACTGGGTGGCCGACTGGTCGTAGTCGCGGATCACCCGCACCTGGACGCCGCGCTGGTGGGCGGCGATCAGGGCATCGGCGACGTGCGACAGCGTCAGGCTGTAGAAGGCGGCGTCGATCGAGTGCTGCGCGGCGTCGAAGTAGGAGATCAGGATGTCGTCGAACGGGATGTCACCGTGCGCCTCGACGCCGTCGGCGTAGCCCGGGTCGATCGATCGGTTGAAGTAGATGATGATCGCCTCGTCCGTCGCCGGGGGCGTGATGAACGTGTCGTCGCCACTGACGCCGGTGCCCTCGCCGTTCGACGAGCTGACGCGGTAGTGCCAGTAGGTGGCATCGTCGATCGGGTCGCAGAGCACCGAGTGCTCGGTGACGAGCGCCGGGTCGGTGAAGGTGACGCCGTAGCTCATGGTGCGTCCGAGCTCGACCGTGCTCGATGCGGGGACCGATGTCGTCCACTCGATGCGCGCCGACGTCGGGGTCACCTCGACCACCTCCGGCCCGCCGAGGATCTGCGGGCCGTCACCGCTCACGTCGGAGAGGAACCGGGGCACGATCCGGTAACCCGAGTCGTACGGCATCGTCGTGTCGTCCTGCTGGATGACGCCGACGACGTCGAAGACGGTCGGTGGCTGTGGGCTGCCGTTCAGCTCGGTGAACTGGTTGATGTAGAGCGTCGTCGAGCCGGTCGCATCGCTGATCGTCAGCACGCTGCCCGATCCCGGCGAGGTCGGCCAGGTGCCGCCGGTGATCTCGACCCCCTCGATCGTGACGAGGCGCGACTCGTGGTCCTCACGATACGTCACCGGATCGAACGTCGCCTCGACCTGGGCGCAGGTGAGGAGCAGTGGCTCCGGAGACGGGTGCCCCGACGCGTGCACGGTGACGCTCGACAGCGGGTAGAGCTCGGTCAGGCCACGGAACTGCGCGATCGTGCCGCTCACGGTGACCGAGTCCCCGAGCGCGAAGTCGTAGATGCTGACGCCACCCTGCTCGTAGAGGTAGATGCCACCGGTCGCGTCCTGGACGTGCACGGCGATCGACGAGGGGTTGAAGGTCACCTCCGGGACGGTGACGATGCCGCTCACGGTGACCGGGGTGCCGAGCCCGTACGGCGCCGCCGGCACGCCGTTGGCGTCGTTCTGGTGCAGGTCGCCGATCGGCACGGCGGCAGCCGCGGTGGCGAGGGCGACGGTGACGGCGAGGGTGGCGACGGCGGTGATGGCGGCGCCCTGGGCCGCGCGTCGCGCGCGCCGGGGCCGGGAGCTCGAGTCAGCGGACATGTGCATCGGGTGCCTTCACGGTTGACGGTTGCCGGTCACGGGAGGGGGCGGTCGATCGTCGGGTCGCCGGGGACGGGCGGTGCGGAACGGGGGCCTGGCCTCCACGCGGCTCCCACCTCTACAATGCTCGGACTGGCCGGGGTGTGCGCCGATTCACGATAGCATCGCCCTCGCTGCCCGGCAAGATCACGAGACGCGCCGCGCTGGCCGGGCCCTTGCATCGTGTGCCCGCCGGCGCGCGCAGGGAGAGCTGGAAGATGCCCCGGGTCTTCGTGGCCGTGCGCCTGCCGTCCGAGGTGGCGCAGGCGATCGGCGTGGCGCAGCAGGCGCTCCGCCCGCGCATCGTCGACGTCAAGTGGGTCGAGGTCGAGAACCTGCACCTGACGCTGCGCTTCTTCGGCGAGCTGGACGGCGATCCCCTGGCGCGGGCCGAGGACGTGGTGCGGTCGGTGGCACGGTCGGCGACGCCGTTCACGGTGGTCCTCGAGCGCCTCGGCTGCTTTCCCGATCGCGGCCGTCCGCGGGTGGTCTGGGTC
>JASFRE010000275.1:0-6396 GCA_050115055.1 Candidatus Eiseniibacteriota bacterium
GCCGGCCGGCGCCGGGCCGTCGGCCGCCGCGGTGCCCGACGCACCGCCTGCCACGTAGAGCGCCACGAGCTTCACGCGGTAGCCGCTCTCCGGAGCCAGCCGCACGAGATCCTGGTCGATATCGGCAATGCCGCGCACCGCGATGTCGCGCGTCCGGTAGCGCAGGTCGCAGGTGCGGGCGACCAGGATCAGCAGCTTCTGCACCGTGACCCAGCCCGAGATGTCGAGGTCGGGATCCTGTTCGGTGACACCGCTCGTCTCCGCGTCCGCCAGCGCGCGGGCGAAGGAGCGCCCCTGCTCGATGCCCTCGAGGACGATGTTGCAGGTGCTCGAGAGAAGGGCGCGAATCGAGCGCAGCGTGTCGCGGCCGAGCGGGTGATCGAGCGTGTAGAGCAGCGGCCAGCTGGCGGCGATCGCATTGTGATAGGCGATGCGCACGCCGTTCTCGAGCGCCAGCTGCTCGAGCACGGTCCCGTACTCGCGGATCAGCGCCTTGTTGGGTGTCGCCACCGGCCGTCCGCGGACGAGCGCCTGCTCGACCAGTGGATGGGAGCCGGTGCCGCGCGTCAGGTCGAGAATGGCATCGACATCCTCGCGCCGGACGAGCGCCTCCGGCTCGTAGAGGACCTCGACCTGCTCGAAGACCGGCCGCAGGCGCTTCTGGCGGTCGATCTCCGCCACCGCCGCGACCTCGAACTCGAGCGCCAGCTCCTCACGATAGCGATCGGCCCGGTCGGTCAGCAGTCCCAGAACGTGCGCCGCGACGTTGCCGGCCCCGAGGATCCCGAGGCGCACACGTCGCACCTCGCGCTCCGCCGCCACCGCCGGTGCCGGCCGCACCGCACGGCGCTCGGGGCCGAGGAACGTCGCCAGCTGCTCGGTCTCGAGGACCCACGCATCGTGCCCGTGCGGCGAGCGGATCTCCTCGTAGCGCGCCTCGCGGCCGAGGTGCGTCAGCACGTCGGCGCCGAGCTTGACCTCGTCGGCGGAGTAGAGCTGGTCGCTCGAGATGCCGACGACCCGCACCGGACAGCGTACGCGATCGAGCGCCGCCACGTAGCCACCACGACCCTCGCCGACGTCGTGCAGGTCCATGGCGCGCGTGAACAGGATGTAGGTGTAGGGGTCGAAGCGCTTGACGCTGCGGCGCCCGTGATGGCGCAGCCACGACTCGACGTTGTACATGCCGCGGTCGCCGAGCACCGAGCCCGGCTGCTTGAACCAGTCGCGACCGAACTTCTCCTCGAGGCCGAGATTCGAGCGGTAGCTCAGCATGCCGACCCCGCGCGCGATCATCTGGCCCCACTTGCGCGCCATCTCGTCCGCCCCGAGGTCGAGCTCGATGCCGCGTCGCTGCAGCCAGTTGAGACCGATCTGGTAGGCCGTGGTGCGGAGAGGCGCGGCGACGACGACGACCTCGCCGACCGTGTCGCCGGCCTCGACGGCCCACTCCCACGCGACCATGCCGCCCATCGAGGGACCGATCACCATGGCGAGGTGCCGGATGCCGAGCTGGCGCAGGAAGAGCTGCTGGACGCGCATCATGTCGAGCGGCGTCAGGAGCGGGAAGCGATCGAGATAGGGCTCGCCGTCCGGCGATGGGAAGCGGGGACCGGTGGTGCCGTAGCAGCCGCCAATCAGGTTGGGGCAGAGGACGCAGGAGCGTTCGGTGTCGATGGCGCGTCCCGGACCGATCAGGTCGTCCCACCAGCCGCGCTCGCGATCCCCGTCCGACCCGCCGCCGGTGGCGGCGTGGCTGTCCATGGCCAGCGGATGCACCACGAGCACCGCATTCGAGCGCGTGGCGTCGAGCTCGCCCCAGCTCTCGTAGGCGACCTGGATCGACTCGATGGTGCCGCCGTAAACGGTCTGGAAGGGTGCACGCAGGTCGAGGCTGACGACGCGCGCCAGCTCGACCGATGGCGATGGCCACCAGAGATCGCGATGCTCGTCGATCACCGGCACGTCACGGTGTCCCCGTCCTCTCCCCGGCGCAGGGTGGGCTCATCGCCGGCCGTAGAGGGCCTTCACGCCACCCCAGGTCGAGCCCTCGACCGGGCTGGTGGCGGCGAAGGCACCGCCACAGTCGGGCGCGCCGGCCAGGTCGTCCTCGAAGTCGCTCAGCGTGTAGGGGGAGCTGGGCGGCCCGGCGAGTACGCTCATGGTCACCAGGCAGAGCGTGTCGGGCGTGCTGATCGCGATCGGGTCACCGCCAGAGGCGCCACCGACGCGCACCACGCCCTCCTCGAGCAGCCGGCCATCGACAATCGCCCAGCCTCCGGTGAGCAGCGACGTCTCGACCGACTGGAAGGCGAGCACGTCGGGCTCGAAGGTGAGCGACAGGCCGAAGGCATCGATGTCGAACGGGTTGTCGACGAGGATCGGGATCGCGACCGTGTCCCCCGGCATGCCCTCGGTGTCGCCGGGGCAGACGGCCGGCTGGGCGGCGCCGTCCCGGGGCGCGATGCCGGTCAGCAGGGCCGACAGGACCAGCGCGGCCAGAACCGGCGGCGCGAGCGCTGCCTGCAGCCCCGGCGTGCGCGACGCAGGCCGGTGCGGGACGGCGTGCGCGCGTCGCCGCTCGCGTGCCGTCGGATCGATGGAGTCGCCTGCTCGCCTGCCTGCTGCCACGCTACAGCTCCTTCCTCGTTGTGATCGTGCGGGTGCCGCGTGAGCGCCGGCCCCGACGATCGCGCCCTGCCCGACAGTCTAGTCGATCACCACGATCTTCCGGGTCTCGGTGATCGCCCCGGCGCTGAGCCGTGCGAGATAGATGCCGGGCCCCACCTCGTGCCCGGCGCCATCACGGCGGTCCCAGGTCACGCTGCGCAGTCCGGGGTCGGCACGTCCGTCGAGCAGCGTCGTCACGCGCCTGCCCTGGACGTCGAAGATGGCCACCTCGAGCGCCGTGCCCGCCGGCACGTCGAGCCCGAGGGCGATGCCGGCGCGCGTCGGGTTGGGGTGAGGACGTCCCACGAAGCCGGGTACCCGGCCGCCGCCGTCGCCGGCCACCGCGGCGGCCGCGAGCAGGCGCTCGGTCCAGCGCAGATCGATGAAGCCAGCCGCGGCCCGGCGCTTCTCGAAGCGGAGATGACCGATCACGATGGCGTCCCCGGCCGCTCCACTCGCCGCCGGCATGGCGCTGAGGCCCACGGGGTCGAAGGCGCCGACCGTGAGCGTCCGCAGGTCGCCGGCACCGGTGACCCGCGCCTCGAAGCCCTGCCAGCCGCGCGCGACCGGTTCGATGTCGAGGCCGCGAAACTCGAGGTCGGCGGCCGCGAAGTCGATCTCGAGCGCCAGGGCCAGGGCGCCGGCGGCGCGGCGCATGCGGATCGGCAGCGCGACGAGGCCCTCGCCGGCGAGGGGCGCCGTGTCGAGCCGGAATGCCTCGCCGTCCCGGGAGGCGGTCGCGACGCCGGCGGCGCCCGGCCGGCCCGAGAAGCCCGGTGCCCCGGCGTTGAAGCAGGGCTCGGGATCGCCGTTCTCGAGCCAGCGCTGGAAGATGGCGAGCGCGTCGCCGGGCGACACGGTGCCGTTGCAATTGACGTCGGCAGCGGCCACCTCGCAGTCGCCATCGACGTCGCAGTCGGCGGTGACCGTCTGGTCGTTGAAGTACATCTTGAAGGCGCACTGTGCGTCGCCGGGGCTGAGCGATCCCGAGCGATTGACGTCGCCGTCTGAGCGGCACTGCTCGCCGTAGGTGAACAGACCGCAGCAGGTCTCGAACTCGGCCAGATCGTCGTCCAGATCGGCGAGGGTCATCTCGGACTCGTCGCCGTCCACGCAGCTCGTACAGACGACGTCGAACGTGAGTCGTGCGATCGCACCGACCGCACCTTCAGGGATCGCCGTCACGTGGAAGCCGCCCACCACCACCTCGCCGGGCACGTGCTCCACGGCATTGCAGAACGCCCAGTCGCTGGTCAGGTCGGGGCACTCGAGGCTGCCGGGCACGAAGGCGAGCACCGCCGGATCGTAGACCAGTGACAGCCCGAACGCATCCACCGGTAGCGGTAGATGCTGGATGCCGATGTCGACGGTGATCTGCTCGCCGTTTCGTCCGCGGGCGCTCGACACGGTGACGCGTGGCTCATCGGGCGGGCACTCGCAGCCGCCCGGCCCCTGGCCGCCCTGGACGGTGATCAGGCCGTTCTGGGGGCTGGCCGGCAGCGGTGGCGGACTCTGGTTGTCCTCGAGCAATGTCCGCGTGAACTGGAGCGGTGACAGGCCAGCGGCCAGGAGGTCCCACTCGATGGTGAGCAGCGTGCCCGAACCGACGTAACCGGTCGTGTCGCCCGACACGGCGACCGCGATCCGCAGGGTGTCGCCGACCACGTTGGCACCGTGAATGTTGGAGAGGCTCGAGCCGAATGGGCCCATGGTGATGTCGGGATCGGGCTCGACGACCGCGGCGTTGAAGGTGATCTCGAGCGTGATGCCGGTGATTCCGGGAGCATCCTCGATCACCAGGTCGGTCGAGACCCGACCACCGGCCTCGCCGTCGACCATCGGCAGGATGACCCCGGTCGTCTGGGCGCTAGCGCTCGCCGGACCGGTCCCGGGCAGCGGGCCCGGGAGTGCGATGGCGGCGAGCAGCAGCACGAGCGTGACGGTGGCCGGGAGCGCGGGGAGTGCGGTATCGAGCTTCGAAGCGTGTCGCATGAGTGCCTCCACCATCGGGCCTCGACGATCGTCCGGTCGCGAGAGCTCTGGGGTCGGGCGGGTTGAGGGTGCCGTGATGCCCTGGTGCGCCGTCCGGGGGCGCGCGTCCGGGCGAGGTGCGGGCGAGCGGGCGTGACCGGCCGCGACGCCGGCGCGGACCGGCGGAGCGTGGTGCCTGTCGAGGTCTCGAACGCTGATTATACCGGAATCCACGACCGGGAGGGAGGCCGACTCGACCGCGTCGCGCGGCCGCAATCGGTCGTGGGCCATCTCGCCCGTCCGGCCGCAGCCAGCCGGGGGCGCATCGCGAAGGCGATCGGAGCACACCAGGGGGCGACGCGCCCGTTGTCGCGCACCTCAGCGTCCGAGCGTCGCCAGGAAGACGCCGGCCGCCACCGCCGATCCGATGACGCCGGCGACGTTCGGTGCCATGGCGTGCATGATCAGGAAGTTCGTGGGGTCCTCGCGGGCGCCGACCATCTGGCAGACGCGCGCCGAGTCCGGAACGGCCGATACGCCGGCGGCGCCGATGATCGGATTCAGGGGCTCGCGCGTCACGAGGTTCATGAGTTTCGCGAACAGCACTCCCGCCGCCGTCGCCACGCAGAAGGAGGCCGCCCCGAGCGCGAAGATCTGGATCGAGGCGGGGGTCAGGAAGCGCGAGGCGTCGGTCGACGTGCCGACCGTGAGGCCGAGCAGGATGGTCACGATGTCGATGAAGGCGGTGCGTGCGGTCTTCGCCAGCCGCTCGGTGACGCCGCTCTCCTTGAGCAGGTTGCCGAAGAACAGCATGCCGAGCAGCGGCACCGCGCCGGGTGCCAGGAAGCAGGTCGCCATGAGGCCGACCACCGGGAAGACGACGCGCGTCCGGCGGCTCACCGGTCGGCTCGGTCGCATGCGGATCCGTCGCTCGCGGCGTGTGGTCAACAGCTTGATGATCGGCGGCTGGATGACCGGCACCAGCGCCATGTAGGAGTAGGCGGCGATGGCGATGGCGCCCAGGAACTGCGGTGCGAGCTTGGAGGACAGGAAGATCGCCGTCGGTCCATCGGCGCCGCCGATGATGCCGATCGCTGCCGCCTCCTCGATGCCGAAGCCGAGCCAGAGAGCGCTCAGGAAGGTGAGGAAGATCCCCGCCTGGGCGGCGGCGCCGAGCAGGATGAGTCGCGGGCTCGACAGCATGCAGGAGAAATCGGTCATGGCGCCAATGCCGAGGAAGATGAGCGGCGGGTAGTAGCCCTTGCTGACCCCCTGGTAGAGGATGGACAGCACGCTGCCCTCCTCGTAGACGCCGATCTGCATGCCGGCCCGCATCGGGACGTTGCCGATCAGGATGCCGAAGCCGATCGGCACCAGCAGGAGCGGCTCGTAGTCGCGCGTGATCGCCAGCCAGAGGAACGTGCAACCGACCGCGATCATCACCAGGTTGCCCCAGGTCGTGTTGCCGATCGCTCCCGCCTGCAGGAAGTCGAGCAGGATATCCATCACCGTCGCTCCCGAGCGCCCGTGGCGATCCCGCGTCGTGCGGCCCGACCTGCGCTCTGCACCGCGGGCGCCCCGACTCCGTACGGTTCCCGTCGCCGCACGTCAGGCGAACTCGACCAGGACCTGCCCCTCGCGCACCGTGTCGCCGGCGGCCACCGGGACGGCACGGATCGTGCCCGCCGCCGGCGAGGCGATCGACGTGTTCATCTTCATCGCCTCGAGGACCATGAGGATCTTGCCGGCGGTGAC
>JASFRE010000276.1:0-6380 GCA_050115055.1 Candidatus Eiseniibacteriota bacterium
CAGGGGAACGAGGAGGAGGGCCTGCCGGTTCTCGGCACCACGACCGACGTCGAGCGCCTGGTCGGCGAGCACGCCATCGACGAGGTGCTGATCGCCATGCCGTCGGAGAGCGGCGTGACGATCCGGCGCCTGGTGCGCGCCTGCGAGGCGGCCGGCGTCGGCTTCAAGATCGTCCCCGGCATTCGTGAGATCATCCTCGGCGACGTGCGCATCGAGCAGATCCGGCAGGTCGAGCCGGACGACCTGCTCGGGCGCGAGTCGGTCGAGTTCGACCCCGAGGAGGGCACAGGCTACCTGGCGGGACGGTCGGTGCTGGTCACCGGTGCAGGCGGCTCGATCGGCGGTGAGCTCTGTCGCCAGCTCATGGGTGCAGGGGTCGGCCGGCTTCTGCTCCTCGGGCGCGGTGAGAACTCCATCTTCGAGATCGAGAACGAGCTGCGTCCGAACGCAGGTTCCTGCGAGCTGGTGCCGCTGATTGCCGACATCCTCGATCGCCGCCACCTCGCGGCGCTGTTCGCCGAACACGATCCGTCGATCGTCTTCCACGCCGCCGCCCACAAGCACGTCTACTACATGGAGCGTTTTCCCGAGGAGGCGGTGCTCCGCAACGTCATCGGCACCGCGCACCTGGTGGAGGTGGCCTCTGGTGCCGGCGTGCGTCGCCTCGTGCTCGTCTCGACCGACAAGGCGGCAGCACCGCAGAGCGTCATGGGCGCCACCAAGCGCCTGGCCGAGGAGATCGTCTGCCGGCCGGACGGTGCCATGCGACGCGTCGCGGTGCGCTTCGGCAACGTCCTCGGCAGTCGCGGATCGGTGGTGCCGCTCTTCAAGCGCCAGATCGCCCGCGGCGGCCCGCTGACCGTCAGCCATGCCGAGGTGACCCGCTACTTCATGACCGTGCGCGAGGCGGCCTCGCTGGTGATCCGCGCCGGCGCGATGGGTGACGGCAGCGAGGTCTTCATCCTCGACATGGGCGAGCCGATCCGCATCCTGGATCTCGCGCGCGAGCTGATCATCTCCTCCGGCTATCGCCCCGAGGTCGACATTCCGATCGTCTTCACCGGGCTCCGCCCGGGGGAGAAGTTGCACGAGCGCCTCTGGTCGCGGTCCGAGACCATCGCGCCCACCAGCCACCCGAAGATCCTGTGCGTGGCGGATCGCGGCCCGCGCCTGGCGGACGCGGAGCTCGCCGCGCTGCTGCCCGGGCTCGAGGCGGCAGCCGATGCCTGCGATCGAACGCGGCTCCGCGCATTGCTCGAGCAGGCGGTGGCCGGCTACCGGCCGGCGGCGCCGGGGTCGGTGCCGTGAGTCGATCGGCGGTGATGCACGCTTCCGGCGGTGCTGGTGGCGCCGCGATCACCCGCGAGATCCGCAACGTCTCCGAAGGCGAGTGGTGGGACTGGATCGCGCACTCGGGCGACGCGACCTTCTTCCAGACGCCGATCTGGGCGCGACTCGTCGTCGACTCCTTCCCCGATGCGCGTGTCGACACGCGCATCTTCGAGCTCGGCGACGGCGCCCGCGTGCTGGTGCCGCTCATCCGCCGCCAGCGGCTGGGAGGGCTCGTTGTCAGCCTCGAGTCGATGCCCTTCGGTACCTACGGTGGTTTCCTTGCCGAGCGCCTCCTCGAGCGCCCGGAGATGATCGCCATGCTCGATGCGCTGCGCCGCTCGCATCCCGCGGTCAGCCGGCTCATGGTGACGCCGAACCCGCTCGGACGCTTCGCGATCCCCGAGGACATCTTCGTCTGCCAGAACTTCGTGCATTTCCTCCGCCTCGACGAGGGCTACGATCGTATCTGGAAGTCGCGCTTCAGCCGCGGGCTGCGCTACTCGGTGCGCAAGTCGCTGCGGCGCGGCGCGACCGTCGAGCAGGCGTCCGGCCCGGAGGCCTTCGCCGATTTCGCGCGCCTCTACCACGAGACCGCGCGGCGCTGGGAGCGGCGGCCGCCGTTCCACGCCGGTTTCTTCGACAACCTGTCGCGGCTCGACCCATCCCACGTGCAGCTCTGGGTGACCCGGGTCGAGGGCGCGATGGCGTCAGGGGTGGTGATCTTCACCTTCGGCGAACACCAGACGCCCTACCTGGGCGGGTTCGACCGCGCCTACACCGGCTACGATCCGAACAACCTCATGTACGCCGAGGCGATGAAGTGGGGGGCGCGGCAGGGGCTCCGCTACTTCAACTTCCTGTCGTCGGCCGGCATCAAGGGCGTCGAGCACTTCAAGTCGTCGTTCGGAACGCAGCGGGTCTTCTTCAACTTCTTCCTCGACGAGCATCCGGCCGTGCGGGCCCTGCGCGCGCTGCGCGGGTGATGCGCGCCGGAGGTGAGGTGCCGCGGCATGCGAATCGCGCTGCTCTCGGATGCCTCGGTCGTGCACACGAAGCGCTGGGCAGAGGCGCTCGTGGCGCGCGGACACCGGGTCGAGCTCGCCAGTCATGAGCCGGGCACGGTCCCCGGCGTCACGATCGAGCGGCTGGCGTCGCGCGCACCCTGGCGGTGGCTCGCCTATCCGCTGTCGGCCGCCGGGGTGAGGCGATGGCTGGACGCCTTCCGTCCCGACCTGGTGAACGCCCACTTCGTGCCGAACTACGGGCTCATCGGCGTCCTCGCCGGCCGCCGGCCGCTGGTGGTGAGCGTCTGGGGATCGGACGTGCTGGTCTCCGGCCGGCGCTCGCCGCTGCACCGCTGGCGGGCCGGCTACGTGCTCCGGCGCGCCGACTGGGTGACGACCGACGCCGCCATGCTGACCCGGGCGGCGGTGGCGCTCGGCGCCCGCGCCGGGCGCGTCTCGACCGTGCCGATGGGGGTGGAGCTCGAGCGCTTCGCAGCGCCGGCGGACGCTCCGGACGGACCGGAGGTGCCGCTCGTCGTCTCGACGCGCAAGCTCGAGCCGGTCTACAACGTCGGCCTCCTGGTCGATGCGATCCCCGCCGTCCTGGAAGGGGAACGGCCGGTGCACTTCGTCATCGTCGGCGACGGACCGGAGCGCCCGGCGCTCGAGGGGCGACTTGGACATGCCGGCGCCGGTCAGGTCGAGTTTCGCGGCATGATCCCGCACGCGCGCATGGCGCCGACGCTGGCCGGGGCGCAGGTCTACGTCTCGACCTCGTTGTCGGACTCGACCTCGGTGTCGCTGCTCGAGGCGATGGCGGCCGGTGCCTTCCCGGTGGTCACCGACATCGAGGCCAACCGCGAGTGGATCGAGGATGGTCGCAACGGCTTCCTGGTGCCGGTCGATGATCCCGCGGTCTTGGCGTCGCGCATCATCGCGGCGCTCGCCGACCCGGAGCTCCGGCGTCGGGCGCGCGCCCACAACCTGGAGCTCGTCCGCCGCCGCGCCAGCTGGCGCGCGAACATGGATGCGATCGAGCGGCTGTTCCGCCGACTGGTGGCCGGCGACGGACCGGCGGCGGTCGCGGCCGCCGTGGACGGCGATGCGACCCCCGGGACCGAGGTCGACGCCCCACCGCACGGGTCCGGCACGGAGGCGCACCGGTGAGCGACGCGGGTCGGGAGCGCGTGCTGCTCTACGTCGCCTACTTCTTCCCGCCGCTCGGGGGCGGTGGCGTGCAGCGCACCGTCAAGTTCTTGAAGTACCTGCGCCCCCTCGGCTGGCGCAGCGAGGTGGTCACCGTGCGCGCGCGGGACTACTGGGTCAGCGACACGACGCTCGCGGCCGACGTGCCGGCCGACACCCGCATCTGGCGCACGGCGGCGCCCACTGGCCTGTCGCTGCTCGGCTGGTTCGGCGGCCGACGGCGGCCAGGCCGGGTGCCGGCGACGGACAGCGCGGCCACCGGCGGCCGGACCTCGCCCCGCTCGACGCTTCTCTTCCGCGCCCTCCGCGGGTTGACCGGCTGGTTCCTGATCCCCGATGCCTACATCGGCTGGCTGCCGTTCGCCTGGCGCGCGGTACGCCGGCGGCTGCGAGCCGGCGGCATCGACGCGCTGCTGACGACCTCGTCGCCCGACACGGCGCACCTGGTCGGGCTGCTGCTCGGGCGTCGGCGCGGCGTGCCGTGGGTCGCCGACTTCCGCGATCCCTGGGTGCGGCGGCTGACGCTCCGCACCCCGACCGCGCTCCATCGTCGGCTTCATGTCTGGCTGGAGGGGCGGGTGCTGGCGGCGGCCGATCGGGTGCTGGTCACCAATGCCGCGACGCGCGACGACTTCGTGGCGCGCCATCCCAAGGTGCCGGCGTCGCGCTTCGCGGTCATCCCCAACGGCGTCGACCCCGCCGACCTGCCGGCCGACTGGGAGACCGCGCCGGCCGCGAACGAACCGTCGCTGGCCGCGACGCTCGGTGCCGGTCCGCGCCCGGCGGCGCCCGGCGGCGCGCCGGTGCTCGAGCTCCTGCACGCCGGGCTGCTCTCGGACCGCCGCACGCTGGCACCGGTGCTGGCGGCCCTGGTGCGCGTCCTCGAGGACGAGCCGGCACGCCGCGAGCGCCTCGAGCTGGTGCAGCTCGGACCGCGCGAACGGATCAACGACCGGCTCGTCGCCGAGCACGGTCTCGAGTCGGTGGTGCGCTTCGCGCCGCCGGTCGAGCACGCCACGGTGCTGCGGGCCATGCGCGCCGCCGGCGCCCTGCTGCTGCTCGAGTGCGGCGGGGAGCGCGGGGCGCTCATCACGCCCGGCAAGCTCTTCGAGTACCTGGCCAGTCGCCGGCCGATCCTGGCCGTGGTGCCGGAGGGGCCGGCGGCCGACCTGGTGCGGGAGCTCGGGGCGGGGGAGGTGGTCGACCCGGACGATCGCGATCGGCTGGCGGCGACGCTGGCGCGCTGGATCGATGCCGGACCGCCGCGCTCGGCCGTGACCCCGGAGCGGCTGACGCCGTTCCTGCGACCCGGGCTGGCGCGGGAGCTTGCCGGCGTGCTGGATGCGCTCGTCGCGTCGTCGGAGCCGCCGGCCGTCAGCTGACCGCGGCGACCTCGAAGCAGGCGCGCAGCACCGCGTCGTGGATGGGGCCGCTGGTCGCGATGACCCCCTGATTGGCCAGCAGCCGGCGGCCGCGCGTCACATCGAGCGCGCGGCCGGTGGCGTCGGACACGCGGCCGCCGGCGCTCTGGACGATGCACATGCCGGCGGCGTGGTCCCAGATGCACTCGCGGTAGTCCGGTGTCGCAGGCGACGGCAGCCGCAGGTAGACCGACGCCTCGCCGCGCGCCACCGCCGCGTACTTGGCCTGGCTGTCGATGCGCAGCGCCGCCCGCCGGACCCCGAGCTGCGCGGCGATCCGCGCCTGCGCGTCATGGTTGGCGTGCCCCGACTCGACGCTCTCGACCAGACGTGACGTCGCCGGATCGTCCGCTGGATCGGTGGCGATCGGCACCCATTGGTCGGCCAGATCGCCGTCGCCGGCCAGCGGCGCCTGCCAGGCGCCCTCACCGCGCAGGCCAAGCTGGACGACTCCGCGCGCGCCGTCCGGACGTCGCGGGTCGACAGGCAACTCGGGACAGGCGAGCGCCCCGAGCACCACCTCGCCGTCCTCGATCAGGGCCAGGGCAATGGCGTACTGGCCGCCCCGCAGGAAGCCCTTGGTGCCGTCGATCGGATCCAGCGTCCAGAAGCGCCGCGCCGGTATCCCGTTGCCGTGATCGATCCAGCCGAGAACCTCCGAAGCGGTGGCACCCGGCACGACGGCGCCGACCTGAGCGGTGACGCGGTCGAGGATGGCCCGCTGCGCGCTGCTGCGCAGGGCCTCGGAGCTCTCCTCGGCGACCACCGCGTCGGCCGGGAAGCGCGCTCCGAGCGTCCGGCAGATGATCGCCTGCGACGCGTAGTCCGCGACCGTGACCGGGCTCCGGTCCCGCTTCTCGAGCGTGGAGGCGCTGACCAGGTGGCGCCGGACGGCGACACAGGCGGTGGCGGCATCGCGCACGGCGCCGAGGGCCACGTTACGCTCGAGTTCCATCGGTCTGGCTCCTTGCCGGCTCGTCGACGGCCTGGTTCCGCATCATCCCACACCGGGGGGGACCGCGGTGGCTCACGGGGTCGTCAGCAGCGGCCGCCGCCCCGCCGCGTCGACGCCGGTCGTACGCCACCGCCGACACCGTACGGCGTCGTCACAGGACCCATCGACGGCTGCGCCGGCCAGGTGAAGCGGCGAGCCGGTGGGCGGTCGTGCCGTGTGCTACAGTCCCCGCCACCGGCGGTGACGCGCCCGCGGGCCGCCAGCGCCGCCGTCGCCGCCGACCGCCGTGTCCCCGGACTCAGGCTGCGCCGTTCCGAGCCACCGATGGTCGATCCGCGTTCGACAGATGAGGCTGCCCGGTCGCCACGATCGCCAGCCGCGGCCGCCGCGTCGCCGGAGCCGCCCGGCGGCACCGGCATGGGCGCCGGCGACCGTGGTGCCGTGCGCGTCGGCCTGGCGATC
>JASFRE010000277.1:0-6349 GCA_050115055.1 Candidatus Eiseniibacteriota bacterium
CTCGGCGGCGCGCGCTTTCCCAATGACCTGGTGCTCGATCTCGAGCGCCATCGGCTGTGGGTGGCGGACACGGGGCACGGTCGCGTGCTGGCGCTCGATGCGGAGAGCGGCGCGCCGAGACTCACGGTCGATGGGTTTCTCACGCCGCGGGCGCTCTCCCTGGCGCCCGACGGTTCACTCTGGGTGGTGGACGAGGGCACCGTCTCCGGCAGTGGCGCGCTCGTCCACCTGGCGGCCGACGGCCGCGAGCTGCTGCGCCGGCGCGGCTTCAGCCGTCCGGCGGCGGTCGCCGCGACCTCCGACGGGGCCGCGGTCTGGCTGGTCGAGGGCGGTGACGGTGGTGTCTGGCTCCTGGGCAGCGCGGGCGACACGCTGCTCGCGATCGAGGACGCGACGCGCTTCCAGCGCCCGCTGGTCGTCGAGTCGGCGGCCGGCGACCGCTCGGCGTGGATCACCGACGACGCGCTCGAGGTCGTCGTCCACCTGGCGGCCGATGGTTCCGAGCGCCTCCGACTCGAGCTGGGGCCCGACCGCCCCTACGGCATCGTGCTCGAGCCGGGCGGCGACGCGGTCTGGATCGGCCTGAACCGGGCGGGCCGGATCGAGCGCCGGCTGGTGGCGACCGGCGCACTCCAGGCATCGCGGGGCGGCTTCGACCGGCCGCTTGGCCTCGAACGCAGCGCGCGCGACGGCTCGATCTGGGTGGCGGATGCCACCGGCATCACCCGTCTGGACGACGCCGGCGGCGAGCTCACGCGTCTCGATGGACTCCTGCAGCCCTACCAGCTGAGCATCGCGTCACCCGACGACGCGCCGCGCTGAGACGATCCGGCCCCGCCCCGGCGTCGCCGCAGCCACGTGGCCCAGCGGTCGATCGCCGATCAGTCGAGCTGGCGCCGGTAGACGTCGGTGAGCAGCGCCGCGACCCGCATCGCCTCGCGTCGCGCCGCCGTCTCGACGCGCACCGTGTCGTCGGATGGACCGCCACCGCCGCCACCGCCGACCCTCCCGGGGCCGTCGGCCGGAACGCCGTGGTCTCCCCCACCGGCCCAGATCCATGCCGCCGCCTGTAACGCGTGCCGCGTGAGCCGCGGATCGAAGCCGACGTTCGTGCGCCTGAGCAGCACGTCATCGAGCGTCAGTGCGCCCTCGGACTGCATGGCGAAGCGGATCTCCTCGGGCCGGAGGCCGCCCGCCGCGGCCTGGCGCGCCGGATCGGAGGGCGCGGGAACGGCCGATGCCGTCGAGGCCGGCGGCAGCGGCGGTGACAGCGCCGTCACCGCCCAGGCGCGCGCCCCCCAGCGTCCGAACAGCGCCGCGGCCTCGTCGCGCGGCAACCCATGGCGGGCGGCGAGGCGCGCGACGTCGTCCAGCTCGGGGCGTAGCGGCGCGCCCGGCAGCGGGCGGATGGCTGTCGGGTGGCCGTTGCGCGGTGGCCGGCCGAGCAGGCGCCACACCGCGTCCACGGTCTCCTCGCCGGCCAGCCGGTGCGTGGTCAGCTTGCCACCGAGGAGGGTGAAGTAACCGGCGGGCGACCCGGCGATCAGGCGGTGCCGGCGATCGGCACGTGCGGCGTCGGTTCCGGCCGGCAACGCACGCACGCCGGCATAGGCGGCGTACGGCGGTCGGCCGCGGGCCGCCGGCCAGACGTGGGCGAGGGTCTCGCACAGGTAGTCGACCTCGTCGTCGGTGGCCCGCGCCGCCGATGGATCGCCGCGGTGCGCCACCTCCGTCGTCCCCACCAGGAGGTAGCCGTCCGACGGCAGGATGAAGACCGGTCGACGGTCGCGCGGCGACTCGACCAGGAGCGCCACCGTCGGCGCGCCCTCGAAGGGGGCGATGAGGACGTGCGTGCCGCGGCTCCAGAGGACGCGGGCCGGCTGCCGTGCGGCGGCGCGCCGATCGACCTCGGCGATCCAGGGGCCGGCGGCATTGACCACCGCGCGCGCCCGCACCCGCAGCTCGCGGTTGCCGGCGGTGTCGGCGAGGAGGGCGGCGAGGGCGTCACCGTCGCGCTCCAGCGCCACGAGCTCCAGGCGGTTCGCGGCGATCGCGCCGATCTCGACCGCGTCGACCAGGGTCTCGATGATCAGTCGCTCGGGAGAGAGGGCGCGTGCATCATGCAGCACGGCCACGCCGCGTAGCCCGGTGGTGGCGAGGCCGCCCAGGCGCTCCTCGATGGTCCGCGCGCCGACCGGGCCGGAGGGTCCGAGCCGCGCCGCACCGGCCAGCCGGTCGTAGAGCCACAGACCGAGGCGCACGCGCCACCGCGGGCGGCCGGCATCCCGGTAGAGCGGGATGTGGAGCGCCAGCGGTGCGACGCGATGCGGGGCGATGTCGATCAGGATCCGCCGCTCCCGCAGCGACTCGACGACGAGGCGTAGATGACCGTGCTCCAGGTAGCGCAGGCCACCGTGCACGAGCCGCGTGGTGCGGCCCGTCGTGCCGCTCGCGTAGTCCTGCCGCTCGCAGAGCGCCGCCCGCAGGCCGGCCAGGGCGGCGGCCCGGAGGATGGCGGCACCCGCGGCACCGCCCCCCACGACCAGCAGGTCCAGCGTGTCGCCGCACTCGAGTCGCTCGAGGTCGCGTTGGCGCCGCATGCTTGCCTCGCGTGTCGACCGGGATCAGGTCACGGCCCGATGAGGACCTTCTGGCGGGTCTCGCGGTCGCCGACCCGGAGGCGCGCGACGTAGAGGCCGGCCGCGACCCGCGCGCCGGCGGCGTCGCGACCGTCCCAGCGCCGCACCGCCTCGCCCGGCATCGCCCGTCCGCTCGCCAGCGTCCGCAGACGCCGGCCGGTGACCGCGTAGATCCCGAGATCGAGGTCCTGTCCGCGCGCTGCATCCGGCACCCTGAAGCGCAGCACCGTGCTCTCCTCGAGCGGGTTCGGTGACGGTGGCGCGAGCAGCAGACGCGATGCGGCCGGTCCGGCGGCCGCATCGCCGACCGCGATCGACCCGCTGGGCGCCAGCAGCACCTCCTCGTCCCGCGTGGCGAGCGGCTCGAGGGTCAGGGTCAGGGTCGCGGTCTCGTAGCCGGGCGCCGAGACCTCGATCCGGTGCACGCCCGATCCGGTGTGCAGCGTATAGGCGCCGGCGCCGTCGGCGAAGGTCGAGCGGTTGGCACTCAGCGTCTTCACCCCGGCGCCGGCGACCGGCGCCAGCGTCTCCCGGTCGCGGATGATGCCGGTCAGCGTGGTCCGGCGTGCGCCGTTGAAGCTCAGGACGAACAGTCCGTGGGTGCGGTCGCTGGCGACGATGCGATCGAGACCGTGGAACGGATCGACGCCCCAGCAACCCTCGAAGAGGCTCAGTGGCGTGGCCGGGAAGGTGTCGTACCAGCCGACCTCGACCGGCTGCGCCGGGTCGCTGACGTCGAACACGCGCACGCCATCCTGGTAGTGACTGAGGAACGCGAACTCGCCGACGACGTACACGTTGTGCACGGTGATCGACGGGTCGTTCTTCGCGTTCTCCGAGAACCAGCGAAACACCTGGACCGGCGCCGAGGGATTGCTGAAGTCGACGACGCGCAGGCTCCCCTGCACGAACGGGCCGCCGGTGAAGGCCACCTCCTCGGTGATCAGGACGTAGCCGGAGTTGCCGATGGGATAGGCGTTGTGGGCGTAGAAGCTGGTGTCGGGGGTCGAGGCGTTCCAGTGGCCGATCTCGAGCGGCTGTGATGGAGTGCTCACGTCGAAGAGCCAGGTGCCCTCGTAGGCGCCGGCGACGTAGAGCGTCTCGTCGACCACCGTGTGATCGTGGAACCCGTCCACCGGAATCGAGGCGACGTGGCTGGCGCCCCCCGGCGTCGACACGTCGATGATCTCGTTGAGCAGGCCACCACCGTAGCCGGCCAGGTAGGCATGTGTGCCGTCGACCCAGAGGTTGTGGACGTTGAGCGGCATCTCCGGCGGTCCGTAGGCGCCGGCCAGCACCGGTGCGGACGGGTCGGCGAGGTCGAGCTCGAAGAGACCGAAGGTGTCACCCGACTCGTTCGAGATGAGAAGCCGTGTGGGATCGATGGGTCGCGGATCGTTGACGACCACCGGCAACGTCGGGTGCGTCCAGGTGGCCAGGACGGCCGGTGCCGCGGGGTCCGAGAGATCGACGATCGTCACCCCGGAGCCGGCGCGTCCGACGAAGGCGAGATCACCCGCCGCCGAGACCGAGACGTCGGTGCAGGTCGCCAGCTCGAGCTGCGCGACCCGCGTCATGTTGAAGGCTTCCGGACCGACCCCGCCGCCGGCAGTGGCGACTGCCGCCGGGCCCGCCGCCACGAATGCCAGCGGCGCCAGCAGCGCGGCGAGGACGGGGGCTGTCGGGATCCACTGTCGGTACATCGGATCTCCACCATCGAGACGCGGCGTGCGCCCCGGCGTCAGTAGTTGAAGCCGATCGAGAACTCGGTGTCGGCAGTCGGTGCCACCGACTCGAAGTCGGTCCTCCAGGCGAAGTCGACGCGGAGGCGCGGGAAGGGACCGCCGCCGACGTAGAGGCCGAGACCGAAGCTGCCATAGGTGTCGCTAGCGTAGTAGCGATCGTCGGACCACGCCACGTCGAAAAAGGCGGCGGAGTGGAGGATCGGCAGGTCGACCAGGCCCATCGGCAGTCGGAGCACCATGCGCTCGACGAACGGCAGGCGGATCTCGTTGTTGAAGACCACGATGCGCTGGCCGAGCACCGAGCGGCGCGGGTAGCCGCGCAGCGAGTGAGCGCCACCGATCGAGTAGACCTGTCCCTCGTCGCCGAAGCTGAAGCTCCCGGCGAGCCGCACGGCATGGGTCATCTTGGTGGTGAGCCGGTGGTAGCGCCGGTAGTCGACGAGCACGCTCGTGTAGTCGCCGATGCCCTCCCCGACGTCCGTCGTGAGACCGACGGTGACGTTGTACCGGGAGCCGTTGAAGGGGCCGAGGATGTTCCAGAGCGTCGAGTCGTGCACGTAGGAGAAGAAGTTGGAGATGAAGTAGGTGTCTTCCTCGATGAAGGACCGGTACAGGTGGTCGGTGATGCGGCGTGCGACCAGCGAGGTCTCGATGCGGTCGAAGCGCGAGATCGGGTAGCGGGCGATGAACATGCCACCGACGCGCGCCTCGCGCCGGAAGACGTCGAGGTCCGCGTTGTAGGTGCGGGTCAGCCGGAACGCCCCGATCCCCCAGTTGAGTCGCCGGGTCAGGTTGAAGTAGGTGGCCCCGACGTCGAAGCTGCCGAGGAAGCTGCTGCCGCCGCCCGAGTCGCCGCCGTCGTTGGCGATGAAGAAGTAGAGGCGCTCGTTGCCGAGCATGTCCGAGAGCGCGATCTGCCCGCCGCCGGCCGAGCCACCGAACTCCGGGTCGTAGGCGACGCCGCCGGTCACCAGGTCGAGTCCGAAGCGGCGCCGGTAGCGATCGATCGCGTAGGTCGTGTCGGGGGTCTCGGGTTCCCAGTTCGATCCCCGGCCACCGGTCTCGTCGGTCGCGACCTGCTCGGGATCGCGCGATACGAGCAGGTCCGGGACCGGCGGCACCCGGTCGGCGGGCGGCAGCGTGTCGGGGTCGACCGGCACCTGGAAGGCGCCGAAGCTGCCGTCGATGAACGACGTCACCAGCACCGCGCGTCCGTCGGATGTCCACTCCGGGTCCATGACCGCGGTCTGCCGCTGCACGAGCGTTCGAGCGTTCCCCTGCAGGTCGGTGACCCAGAGATCGAGGATGCCGCCGTCACGATCCGATCCGAAGGCGACCAGCCGCCCGTCGGGCGACCAGGCCGGCGTGGCGTCCTGGTGCGGGCCGCTGGTGAGCGCAGTCGTCGTCCGGGTCTCGAGGTCGTGGAGGTAGAGGTTGTAGCTGCCGTCGGCGCCGCCCGGGCAGCGATCGGAAGCGAAGACGATCAGCCGCCCATCCGGCGACCAGTCCGGATCGAGATCGTCGAAGTGGTCGCTGGTGAGGCGCACGAGATCACTGCCGGTCCGATCGACCGTGTAGATGTCTCGCTGACCGGCGACGTCGACGCCCGAGAAGGCGATGCGGCGGCCGTCCGGAGACCATGCCGGCGACTGGAGTCCGACCAGATCCGGGAACTCGAGCGTCGCCCGCAGTTCGCGCGCATCGATGTCGAACAGGTGCAGCACGTCGCGCTCGCCCTGCTTGGCGACCAGCACCAGTTCCCGCGCCGCGTTGACGTCGAGGGCGGTCTGGAAGAAGTGCAGGGACTCGAAGGTCTCGGTGGTGCCACCCTTGATGAGGAGCTCGGGCTCGGGGCCGTCGTGGGGCTTGACGCGCGGATCGAACGACGCCAGCCGGATGTTGGTGAAGTCCTCGTAGCTCGACATGTAGACCAGCTCGCAGGACACGAGTCCGGTCGTATCGGCC
>JASFRE010000278.1:0-6348 GCA_050115055.1 Candidatus Eiseniibacteriota bacterium
CGTCCGCTGCCTGCCACCGCCGGGCGGCGTCCGCTGCCTGCCACCGCCGGGCGCCGCTCGCCGCCTGCCACCGCCGGGCGGCGTCCGCTGCCTGCCACCGCCGGGCGCCGCTCGCCGCCGCCGCGCCGCCGCGCCGCCGCGCCCGGAGGGCGCCCGCGCACGGCGATTGCCCGGCCGCGGCGCCTGGCGTACGCTTTGCGATTCATCCAGCGGGCCGCGGCCGGCGAGCGCCGGCGATGCCCCACCCCCTCGTCCGGGCCCCCGAGACATCGCGAAGGACTCGAAGGACTCCACGACGACCATGGAACCGCTGCGCCGACTACAGGCACGCCACGCGGACCACATGACCGCCCTGTCGACCGCCGGGGATACGGGATTCGCGGGGCTGGCCAGCGAGATCCGTACGGATGCGTACGGTCGACTGGCCAAGCTGGCGGTGCTCTACGCCATCATCTACTTCCTGGTCATCACGCTCGAGATGTTCGTGATCCCGCGGCTCGCCGGGCAGCAGCCGCCCGACCTGGCCTTCCACGTGACGCTGGCGGCGGTGGCGATCGCCTTCTCGCTGCTCGTCGCCCGGCTGAGCGCCGGCCAGAAGCTGCCGCCGACCTCGTTCGTGCGCCTGGCGATCACCTTCGAGGTGGTGGCGGCGCTCGGCATCTCCGGCAACGCCTGGGGCTGGGAGCAGCTCACCGACCCGACCGCCTGGGTGCCGGCCAGCGTGCCGTGGGTCGGAGCCTGGGTGCTCGGCTTCCACAGCCTGCTGCCGCTCGCACCGCGCTCGACCCTCCTCGGGTCGCTCGCCGCCGTGCTGACCCTGCCGGCCGTGCATGCCGTCTCGATCGCCGTGCACGGCGTGCCCGGATCGCTCGACGGTCAGATGGTGGGGACGTGGAGCAGTCTCACGAGCAGTCGTTTCGTGCCGGGCCTGATCTGCGCCGTCGTCGCCTACGTCGCCGCGCAGCGTAGCTACCGGCTGGCGCGCGCCATGACCGACGCGCGGCGCCTGGGCAGCTACCAGCTCGACGAGCTGCTCGGGCGCGGCGGCATGGGTGAGGTCTGGAAGGCGCGACACAGCATGCTGGCGCGGCCGGCCGCCGTGAAGCTGATCCGTCCCGAGCGGCTCGGCGTCGTCACCGTGGCGGGTGACCGTGATCGGCGCGGCCGGCCGGCAGCGGGCGGCGCCAGCCCGTTCGAGATCAACACGCTCCTCCGGCGTTTCGAGCGCGAGGCGCAGGCCACCAGTGCGCTGCACTCGCCGCACACCGTGCGGCTCTACGACTTCGGCGTCGCCGACGACGGCACCTTCTACTACGTGATGGAGCTCCTCGAGGGGCTCGACCTCGAGTCGATGGTCGAGCGCTTCGGACCGGTGCCGGCGCCGCGGGCCACGTACCTGCTCCGCCAGGCCTGCCGATCGCTGGCCGAGGCGCATGCCCGCGGCATGGTGCACCGTGACATCAAGCCGGCCAACATCTACACCTGTCGCGTCGGTCTCGACTTCGACTTCGTCAAGATCCTCGACTTCGGGCTGGTCAAGGATGCGCGCACGACGCCGGGCCCGAGCGGCAGCCTGACCGCCGACGGGCTCGCCACCGGCACGCCGGCCTTCCTGCCGCCCGAGATCGCGCTCGGCGAGCGCGCGATCGACGGTCGGGCCGACCTGTACGCGCTCGGCTGCGTCGCCTACTGGCTCCTCACCGGACTTCTGGTCTTCGAGGGCGACAACCCGATGCAGATGGTGATCGACCATGCCCGCAAGCCGCCGGTGCCGCCGTCCGAGCGCACCGAGCTCGAGGTGCCGGCGGATCTCGAGCGCCTGATCATGAGCTGCCTCGCCAAGGACCCCGCCGATCGTCCGCCGGACGCGCTCACCCTCGAGCGCGCGCTGGCAGCGTGTGAGGCGAGTCGGGGCTGGAGCGACGAGCTGGCCGCGCACTGGTGGGAGACGCACCTGCCGGAACGGTGTGCCGGTCCGGTGGACACGAGGCAGTCGACCGCAGCGGTCATGCCCCCGGCGGCGAGCGACGCTGCTAGCCGCGCGCGGCCGGCGTCGGGCGCGCCGCCGGTTTCGGACGCGCCACGCGCCCCGGGCGCGTGACCGGCTCACACGGGACACGAGCGATGGACGACATGAGCCGCATCAAGCCGCAGACCCCTCCGGCCACGCCCTCGGGCACGCAGACCGCGACCCAGAGGCGGCGCGGTGTGCCGGTCGCGCTCCTCCACGACGCACCGCGCCGGCTCAGGATCGCCACCCTGGTGATGGCCTGCCTCTACGTCTTCGTCTTCCTCCTCGGCGTCGCGGTCCGCCTCCTCGGGCACCCGGGGCCACCACCCTGGGTGCTCGGCGCCGTCGTGTCGATGCTGCTCCTCGTCCTGACGGTGCACGTCCTGGCACGCAGCCCGCGCATCCGGCCCGAGCGCATCCTCGACCTCGGCATCATGCTCGAGCTGCTGGGCGCCTTCGGGATCTCGCTGGCCGAGAACCTGCCGCCACGCGAGCTGGGACTCGGCTTCATGGCGCATGGCATCTCGCGGGTGGCGCTGTGGATCGTGCTCTTCCCGGTCATCGTGCCGAACACGCCGCGGAAGAGCATCGTCACCGCGCTCCTGACCGCCAGCATGGGGCCGCTCGCCTACTACCTGACCGTCCAGGTCGGCAACCCGGCGCTCCCGGCGGCCGAGGTCATCCCGCTCTTCGCCGGCAACTACGTGGCCGTCGTCCTGGCGCTGGTGCCGATCTTCATCATCCATCAACTGGGACGCGATGCCAGCAAGGCACAGGAGCTCGGCAGCTACCAGCTGGTCGAGCTGCTCGGACGCGGCGGCATGGGCGAGGTCTGGAAGGCCAAGCACCGCATGCTGGCGCGACCGGCGGCGATCAAGCTCATCCGTCCCGAGGCGATGGGGGCGGGTAGCGGCAGCGACGCGGAGCCGGTGTCGACGGCGATCCGCCGCTTCGAGCGCGAGGCGCAGGCCACCTCGATGCTCTCCTCGCCGCACACGATCGAGCTCTACGACTTCGGCGTGACCGACGACGGTACCTTCTACTACGTGATGGAGCTTCTGAACGGCTTCGACCTGGAGACGCTGGTCGAGCGCTTCGGGCCAGTGCCGGCCGAGCGTGTCGTGCACCTCCTCGGACAGGTCTGCTGCTCGCTGGCCGACGCGCATCTCTCGGGCATGGTGCACCGCGACGTCAAGCCGGCCAACGTCTTCATCTGCCGTCGCGGTGTGGTCTACGACTTCGTCAAGATCCTCGACTTCGGGCTGGTCAAGGCGCGTTGCGAGCGGTCGGACGGCAACGTCGGTCGCCTGACGGTCGAGGGCACGACGACCGGCACACCGGCATTCATGCCGCCGGAGATCGCGCTCGGCCACGCCGACATCACGCCGCAGGCCGATCTCTACGCCGTCGGCTGCCTCGCCTACTGGCTCCTGACCGGCCAGTTCGTGTTCGAGGGCGACACGCCGATGCAGATGATCATCGGCCACGCGCACACGCCACCACCGCCACCGTCCGATCGCACGGAGATCGCCATCCCGCCGGAGCTCGAGCGGATCGTCATGCGCTGCCTCGCCAAGGATCCGGCCGATCGCCCGCGCAGCGCCGTCGAGATGATCGAGATGCTCACGAGCGTGCCGCTTGCCGAGGGATGGACGGCGGCGCGCGCCGAGCACTGGTGGCGGACGCACGTGCCGGAACTGGTGCATGCGGGCCGCGCCGGCCTCGGTCAGGATGCATCCGGCACCGCCGGATGCGCACCCGGCGACGGCGATGGCCGCACCGGCACCGGCGAGGGCGCAACCGCCGCCGGCATCGCCGTGACACGCGCCGGTCGGCTGGCGGGTGACGACGCCGGCACCGCGGCCGGCGGCCGCACGTGACCGCCCGGCACGACAGGGCGCTGGCGGCGATGGGCACCGCCGTCGCCATGATCGGTCACCAGGTGGGCGGCAAGGCGACGCGCGACGCGCTCTTCCTGTCGAGCTTCGACGTCACCCGCCTGCCGCAGATGATGATCGCCTCGGCGCTCCTGTCGATCCTCGCCGTGCTGGCGATCACCCGCCTCATGCAGCGGGTCGGGCCGATCCGCGTCGTGCCGGCCACCCTGACGCTCAGCGCCATGCTGTCGCTCGTCGAGTGGGCGATCTACCGGCAGCATGCCGGGCTGGCCGCGGTGCTCCTCTACCTCCACATCGGCGCCCTCGGGGCGGTGTTGATCTCCGGCTTCTGGTCGCTGGTCAACGAGCACTTCGATCCCTACACCGCCAAGAAGCGCATCAGTCGGATCGCCGCGGCGGGAACGCTCGGCGGCCTGATCGGCGGCCTGATCGCCGAGCGGACCGGCAGCACGATCGGCATCGGCACGATGCTGCCGGCGCTGGCCGCCGCCCACCTGGTCGCGGCGGGGCTGGTGCGAGCGCTCCGTCCGCTGCCGGCGGCCGAGGCGAAGCGCGAGGCAGAGGCACGGGCGACTGCCGGTGAATCGACGCGGCGGCGCTCGAGCTGGCGCATCCTCTCCGACGTCCCCTACCTCCGGAATCTCGCCCTGCTGACGTTCCTCGCCACGATCGGCGCCGCGCTCATCGACTACGTCTTCAAGTCGCGCGCCACGATGCTGATCGGCGGCAGCGGCCCCGAGCTCATCCGTTTCTTCGCGCTGTTCTACACCGCGCTGTCGCTCGTCACCTTCCTCGTGCAGACCTCGGTCGGCCGCCTGGTCCTGGAGCGCCTCGGCCTGTCCTGGGCGACGGCGAGCGTGCCGCTGGCGATCACCGCCGGTAGCGCCGGCCTGCTGCTCACCGGCGGGCTGGCCGGCGCCGCGATCGCCCGCGGCCTCGAGAACGTCGTCCGCAGCTCCCTCTTCCGCTCCGGCTACGAGCTCTTCTTCACGCCGATCCCGGCGCAGGAGAAGCGCGGCACCAAGACCATCATCGATGTCGGCTTCGACCGGCTCGGCGATGCGGTGGGAGGCGGGCTGGTGACGCTGCTCCTCGCCGTCGCCGCCGCCCGCAGCGACATCTGGCTCGCCGTGCTCGCCGCCGCCATCGGTCTCGCCGGGCTGATCGTCACCCGCCGCTTGCACACCGGCTACGTGCGCGCCCTCGAGCGCAGCCTGATCTCGCAGGGCGGACGCTTCGACGGCGCGGGCGTCGAGGACCTGACCACCCGCACGACGGTGATGCGGACGGTGGCGGCGCTCCGCCTGTCGACCGGCACCCTGCGGGCGCTGGACGGGGAGGCGGAGGCGGAGGACGAGACGCGCGGGGCGCGCGGCACGGCTCCGGCGACCCACCTGCGTCCCGGCGCGCTCATCACCCGCTCCGGTTCCGGCCTGCCGGCCGTGCCGCCGGCCACCGGGGTGGACGCGAGCGCCACGGACGCCGGCGGTGCGGCGGCGACCGGTAGGGCGACCGGTGCGGCGACCGGCGGGGCGACCGGCGACGAGAGCGACACCGCCACCGCCGGGCTCGCCGACCCCCACCTGCGGCGCATCGCCGCCCTGCGCTCGCGGGACGCCGCACGCATCCGCGACGTGCTGGCCGATCGCGACGACCTGACCCCGGACCTTGCCCCCCACCTCATCCCGCTCCTCGCCTGGGACGAGGTCAGCCAGGACGTCATCGACGCGCTGCAGACCCTGGCGCCACGCACCATCGGTCAGCTGCTCGACGCGCTCCTCGACCATGAGCAGGAATTCGCGATCCGGCGCCGGATCCCGCGCGTCCTCTACGTCTGCCGGACGCAGCGCGTGGCCGACGGCCTCGTCCGCGGGCTCGAGGACCGGCGCTTCGAGGTGCGCTTCCAGTGCGCGCGGGCGCTCTCGATCATCCGCGGCCGGGAGCCGGGAGTCCGCATCGATCCGCCCGACGTCATGGCCGCGGTGCGCCGCGAGGCGGCGGTCGGCCATCGCGTCTGGCGCAGCCAGCGGCTGCTCGACCAGGTCGATGAGCTCGAGACGCCCGGCTTCGCCGGTGCCGTCCTGCGCCACCGGAGCGGTCGCAGCCTCGAGCATGTCTTCACGCTGCTATCGCTGGTGCTGCCGGCCGATCCCCTCCGCATCGCCTACCGCGGCCTGCAGACCGACGATCCGGCGCTGCGCGGCACCGCCCTCGAGTACCTGGAGACCGTGCTGCCGGCCGACGTGCACGACCGGCTGTGGCCGCTCATCGAGGGCGACACCCGGCGACCGCGATCGACCCGGGCACCGGACGAGGTGCTGGCGGAGCTGCTGCGCTCCCACCAGTCGATCGAGATGAACCTGGCCGACCTGCGCGAGCGCCACGGCGCCCGCGGCGGCGAGGCGGATCGTGACGGCACGGACTGACGCGCGCCTCGCG
>JASFRE010000279.1:0-6341 GCA_050115055.1 Candidatus Eiseniibacteriota bacterium
AACATGCCTGAGGTCGCCCGCCATGCGTGAGGTGATCGACCATGCGTGACGTCGTCGACATCGGCATCGGCGGCCTGGCCGCCGGCTACCTGCTGCTCCTCCTGCCGCTCGGGGTCTTGCTCTGGTACCGCGTGCCGCTCCTCGGTCGTTTCTCGGTCGGCGTGGTCCGCATGACCGTCCAGCTGGTGCTGGTCGGCCTCTACCTCCAGGTCGTCTTCCGCCTCGATCACCCGCTGCTGACCGGCGCCTGGCTCCTGGTCATGATCGGCGTCGCCGACGTGTCCATTGTCCGCGGCTGCGACCTCGCCCTGCGCCGCTTCCTCCTGCCGCTCTTTCTGGCGCTGGTCGCCGGCACCGCGATCCCGCTCGCCGTCCTGGTCGGTGTGACGCTCGACCGCCCCGGAGTGCTCGAGGCCCAGTACGCCATTCCCATCGGCGGCATGATCCTCGGCAACTGCTTGCGAGCCGACCTGATCGGTCTCAAGCAGTTCTACGGCGGCATTCGCCGGCGCGAGAAGGTCTACCTCGTGGCGCTCGCGCAGGGCGCGCGGCTCGGCGAGGCGGTGCGACCATTCATCCGGGAGGCGCTCGAGCTGGCGCTGGCACCGACCGTGGCAACGATGGCAACGGTGGGGCTGGTCGCCCTGCCGGGCATGATGACCGGTGCCGTGCTCGGCGGAGTCGATCCGCTCCTCGCCATCCAGTACCAGATCGCCATCATGATCGCCATCGTCTCGGGCACCGCCGTGACCCTGGTGGCGGCGATCTGGCTGACCGTGGGGCGCTGCTTCACACCGCTCGGCGTCCTCGACCGCACGATCTTCCGGCGCTGACCTGGGGCCGTGGCGCCGGCCGGCACCGGGGTGCTATGCTCCCCACCCCTCGACAACCGACAGCGACATCGATGAACAGAACTCCTGCCGACGGCGACCGTCCGACGCACGTCACCCGCCTGCGCCGCGCGCGCCAGCACAACCTGCGTGGCTTCGATCTCGATCTCCCCGACGGCGAGCTCGTCGTCGTCACCGGCGTCTCGGGCTCGGGCAAGTCGTCGCTCGCCTTCGACACCCTCTACGCCGAGGGCCAGCGTCGCTACGTCGAGAGCTTCTCGACCTACGCGCGTCAATTCCTCGACCGCATGGACCGGCCGGCAGCCGATGCCATCGACGGCATCCAGCCGGCGGTCGCCATCGACCAGTCCAATCCGGTCAAGAGCTCGCGCTCGACGGTCGCCACGATGACCGAGATCGCCGACTACGCGAAGCTCCTGTGGGCGCGCGCCGCCCACCTCCACTGCCGGGGCTGCGGGCACGCCGTCCGCCCCGACTCGGCGCAGTCGATCGCCGACGCGATCGGCACGCTCCCCACCGGTACGCGGATCGCCATCACCTTCGACGTCGACTCGCGTGGCACCGTGGCGCCCGCCGAGCTCCGCGACCTGCTGCGCCGCAACGGCTACACGCGAGTCTGGATCGGCGACGGCGACGGGGAGGGTCGTGGCAACCGCGGCACGCCCGTCGAGCTCGACGCCGCACCGGTGGCGGCCCTCGCCGGCGGCCGCGCCTCGGTCGTCGTCGACCGCCTGGTGGTGGGGCGGGCGGCGCGGCGCCGGCTCGTCGACTCGCTCGAGATCGCGCTCGGCGAGGAGAGCGGCGCCGTCAGCGTGCGTGAGGTCGACAGCGGACAGACGCACGCCTTTTCCGGGCGCCTGCACTGCGCGCGCTGCGATCTCGACTACCGCCCTCCCACTCCAAGCCTCTTCTCCTACAACAGCCCGGTCGGCGCCTGCGAGACCTGTCACGGCTTCGGTCGCACGATCGCCATCGACTACGACCTCGTGGTGCCGGACCCGCGCCGGAGCCTGGTGGACGACGCGATCAAGCCCTGGAGCACGCCCTCCTTTCGCGAATGCCACGAGGACCTGATGCGCTTCTGCACCGTGCGGCGCATCCCGACCGACCGACCCTGGGGCGAGCTCGGCGCGACGCAGCGTGCCGCGGTGCTGCACGGCGACGACGACTTCTACGGCGTCGACGGCTTCTTCCGCTGGCTCGAGTCGAAGAGCTACCGGATGCACGTGCGCGTGATGCTGTCGCGCTACCGGGACTACGTGCTCTGCACCGCGTGCGACGGTGCCCGGCTCCGCCCCGAGGGGCTCCTCTACCGGCTCGGCGGGCGGACGATCGCCGGCTTCTACGCGCTGCCGATCGCCGAGGCGCACCGCTTCATCGCGGCCCTCGAGCTCGATCGCTTCGAGGAGGCGGCGGCAGGCGCCGTGCGCCGCGAGATCGCCGGCCGGCTCGGTTACCTGGACCGCGTCGGGCTCGGTTACCTGACGCTGGACCGCCAGTCGCGCACGCTGTCGGGCGGCGAGGTGCAGCGCGTCAACCTGACGACCGCCCTCGGCGCCCAGCTCGTGTCGACGCTCTATGTCCTCGACGAGCCCTCGATCGGCCTGCACGCCCGCGACACGCAGCGTCTCCTCGACATCCTCGGCGGTCTGCGTGAGCTCGGCAACACGCTGGTCGTGGTCGAGCACGATCCGGCGGTGATCGACGCCGCCGATCGGCTCGTCGATCTCGGGCCGCGCGCCGGCGAGCACGGCGGCCAGCTGCTCTACGCGGGTCCCCGCCGTGGCATCGAGCGCGTGCGTCACTCCCTGACCGCCGACTACCTGGCCGGCCGGCGACGGATCGAGGTGCCGGCCGCACGGCGACCGGTCGACGCGGACGGCGCGGCGCTGGTGGTCGAGGGGGCGTGCGCCCACAACCTGCGCGAGGTCGACGTGCGGCTGCCGCTCGGACGGATGGTCTGCGTCAGCGGCGTGTCGGGCTCGGGCAAGTCGACGCTGGTCGAGGAGATTCTCCACAAGAACCTCGAGCGGAGTTTCGGCCGGGCACGCGGCCGGCCCGGTCGGGTCACGGCCCTCCACGGCGTCGAGGCCCTGGCCGGTGTCGTCATGGTCGACCAGTCGCCGATCGGGCGCACACGGCGCGCCAATGCCGCGACCTACGTCAAGGCCTACGACGGCATCCGCCGTCTCCTGGCGTCGACGGATCTGGCGCGCGCGCGCGGCTACGAGGCTTCCACGTTCTCGTTCAACACGCGTGGCGGGCGCTGCGAGCACTGCGCGGGCGAGGGCCATGAGCGCATCGAGATGCAGTTCCTGGCCGATGTCTTCCTGCCGTGCCCGATCTGCGGTGGCCGTCGCTTCCAGCCCGAGGTGCTCGACGTGCGCGTCGACGGGCGCAACGTGCTCGACATCCTGGCGCTGACCGTGGACGAGGCGATCGCGGCGTTCGCCGACGAGACGCGGATCGCCCGCGCACTCCGGCCGCTGGCCGCGGTCGGGCTCGGCTACCTGCGGCTCGGTCAGCCGCTGTCGACGCTGTCGGGCGGCGAGTCGCAGCGGCTGAAGCTCGCCGCCCACCTGCGCGCCGGCGCGTCGGGCGGCGCGCGCGGTGGCCGCGAGGCCGGCGACGACCGCGGCGACGTAGGGATGGCACCCGCCGGCAAGCTCTTCCTGCTCGATGAACCGACGACCGGTCTCCACCTCGAGGACGTCCGGGTGCTGCTCGCCGCCCTCGATCGCCTCGTCGACCAGGGGCACTCGCTGGTCGTCATCGAGCATCACCTCGACGTCCTGGCGCGCGCCGACTGGATCATCGACCTCGGTCCGGAGGGCGGTGATGCGGGCGGACGCGTCGTGGTCGCCGGCACCCCGGAGGAGGTTGCCGCCTGCTCCGAGTCGCACACCGGCCGTCACCTGGCGGCACGGCTGGCCGCCGGCCGGGCGACACGGCATCGCCCGCAGCGGAACGGCGGCAGCCTGGCGCGCGATGCCACCAGCCCCGGCGATGCCCGGCGCCCGCGTGCCCGCCGGCGCCCCCGGGGCGCCCGGGGCGCCCGGGTCATCGAGGTGCGCGGGGCGCGCCAGAACAACCTGCGCGACGTCGATCTCACGATCCCGCGCGACCGCCTCGTGGTCATCACCGGTCCGAGCGGCTCGGGCAAGTCGACGCTGGCCTACGACATCCTGTTCGCGGAGGGCCAGCGGCGCTACATGGAGAGCCTGTCGCCCTACGCGCGCCAGTTCGTGACCCAGATACCGCGCGCCGACGTCGATGCCACGCGGGGTCTGCCGCCGACGGTGGCCATCGAGCAGCGCATCTCGCGGGGCGGCCGCAAGTCGACGGTGGCGACCGTCACCGAGATCCACCCCTACCTGCGCCTCCTCTTCGCACGCGCCGGCCGCCCGCACTGCCCGGATTGCGGGGTACCGATCGAGACCCGCGCGCGCGACGCCATCCTCGCCCGCCTGGTGCGCGACTTCCGCGGCCGCCCGCTGACACTCCTCGCTCCGGTGGTGTTCGACCGCAAGGGATTTCACGGCGAGGTGCTCGAGCGCCTGCGCCGGCGCGGCATCCGGCAAGCTCGCATCGACGGGCGGCTGACACCGCTCGACCCGCGGCCACGTCTCGAGCGCTACCGCGAGCACCGGATCGAGGCGGTCATCTACCGGCGGTCGGCGGCCGCGGCACGCGCCGCGACGGACGCCGCGACGCAAGCGGCTCGAGACGACCGGGCGACGCTGGCGGCGGCCGTCGACGAGGCGCTGGCGCTCGGCAAGGGGCAGGTGCGCGTCGTCAGCGGACGTGGCCAGGAGGAGACCCTGTCGGAGAAACGCTCCTGCCCGGCCTGCGGGCGCGGCTTCGAGGATCCCGACCCGCGCGCCTTCTCGTTCAACTCGCCGCTGGGCGCCTGCGTGACGTGTGGCGGTCTCGGCGTGCTGGACGGAGACGACAGGGACGAGGACACCGGCATCGGGAAGCGTGTCGACCACGACCGCGGCGGACGCGACCGCGGCGGACGCGACCGCGGCCGACGCGGTGGGCGCCGCAGACACCGCGCACGCGGCACACGCGGCGCAGGCGGCGGACCCCGCACGGCACGGAGCGCCGGCGACCGGAGCGGCACGCCGCCGGCCGTGTGTCCGGATTGCGGGGGGCGTCGCCTCGGACCGGTGGCACTGGCCACGACCTTCCAGCGCCGGTCGATCGCCGACCTGACGGCGATGACCGTCGCCGCGGCCGGCCGCTTCTTCGCGCGTCTGCGACCGTCCGGCCGCACGGCGCCGATCGTCGCCCCGCTGGTCTCGGAGATCCTGGCCCGGCTGCGATTTCTCGATGCGGTCGGGCTCGCCTACCTGGGGCTCGACCGCTCGGCCGACAGCCTGTCGGGCGGCGAGGCGCAGCGCATCCGGCTGGCGGCGCAGCTCGGCTCCAACGTGCGCGGCGTCTGCTACGTGCTGGACGAGCCGACCATCGGCCTGCATGCGCGCGACCATGCGCGCCTCATGCAGACCCTCGGGGCGCTCCGCGATCGTGGCAACTCGGTCCTGGTCGTCGAGCATGACGAGACCACGATCCTCGCCGCCGACCACGTCATCGACCTGGGGCCCGGTGCCGGCACCGCCGGCGGCGAGGTGGTGGCGAGCGGCACGCCGCGGCAGATCATGCGCGCGCCGCGCTCCCTGACCGGCCGCTGGCTCCGCGCAGGCGGCGCCGGCCGCGGGCGGCGCCGCCCGTCCCGTGCCCGCCAGACGCCGTTCCGACCGCCGCGTGCGGCGCGGGGCCGCGTCGTCGTGCGCGGTGCGGCGCAGCACAACCTGCGCGACCTGGACGTCGAGATCCCGCTCGGTCAGCTGGTGTGCATCACCGGCGTCTCCGGGTCGGGAAAATCGACCCTGGGCCGCGACATCTTGTACCGGGGCCTGCGCCGCCTGCTCGGCGACCGTCAGGCTCACCCGGGTCGCCACGCGGCGCTCGAGCTCGACGGTCGCCTGCGTCGCGTCGCGGAGGTCGACCAGACGCCGATCGGCAAGACCCCGCGCTCGGTGCCCGCCACCTACGTCGGGATCATGAACGACCTGCGAGCGCTGCTCGCGCGAACGCCGGAGGCACGGGCGCGTGGCTTCGGGCCGGCGCGCTTCAGCTTCAACGTGGCCGGCGGTCGCTGCCCGCGCTGCGACGGTCAGGGGCGCGTCAAGCTCGAGATGAGCTTCCTCCCCGACGTCTACGTCACCTGCGACGTCTGCGATGGCCGGCGCTTCGAGGCCGAGACCCTCGAGGTCCACTGGAAGGGCCGGAGCGTCGCCGACATCCTCGAGATGACGATCGCGGAGGCCGAGGCCTGCTTTGGCGGCGTGCCGGCCATCCACCGGCGTCTCGCCGTGCTGCACGAGATCGGGCTCGGCTACCTGACCCTCGGCCAGGCATCGAACTCGCTGTCGGGCGGCGAGGCGCAGCGCATCAAGATCGCCGCCGAGCTCGGCAAGCGGT
>JASFRE010000280.1:0-6337 GCA_050115055.1 Candidatus Eiseniibacteriota bacterium
TCAGCGCCTCGACGCCCGCCATCTGCGTGAAGCTGGCCGTGCACGAGGTCGCGTTCACCTGCAGCTTGGCGATCATGGGCGCCAGCCACTTCGGGAACAGCCCGTAGCCCAGCCGCCAGCCGGTCATCGCGTAGGTCTTCGAGTGGCCGTTCAGGATGATGGTCTTCTCGAGCATGTCCGGCTGCTGGGTGATCGAGTGATGCTCGCCCTCGTAGATGGTCTCGGAGTAGATCTCGTCGGAGAGGATCACCAGGTCGCGATCGCGCACGACCTCGGCGATGTCGGCCAGGTCCTGCTGCGACAGCATGCCGCCGGTCGGATTCTGCGGCGAGTTGAGGATGATGAGCCGGGTCTTCTCGTTGACGAGATCGGCAAGCTCGTTGACGTCGAAGCGGAAGTCGCGCTCCTCCCGCAGCAGGATCGGTCGCTTGACACCGCCCAGGAAACCGACCATCGACTCGTAAATCGGGAAGCCGGGATCCGGGTAGATCACCTCGTCTCCCGCGTTGATGAGCGACAGCATCGTGAAGAACATGATCGGCTTGGCGCCCGGCGTGACGACGACGCAGTCCGGATCGGCGCTGATGCCCAGCGACCGGGTCAGGTGCCTGGCGATCGTCTCGCGGACGGGCGGCAGGCCCGCCGCCGGCCCGTAGTGCGTGAAGCCACCCTGGAGGGCGTGCACGGCTGCCTGGATGATGTTGTCGGGCGTATCGAAATCCGGCTCGCCGATCTCGAGGTGCACGATGTCCTTGCCCTCGGCCTCGAGCTGCTTGGCCTTGGCAAGCACCTCGAATGCGGTCTCGGTGCCGAGCCTGCTCATGCGCTTTGCGAGCTCCATCCCAGTCTCCTTCCTCGCAGCGGGTCGGATGCCCTGGCGCCGGGGGTGAGGGGCGGCGCGGCGGGGATGGGATCCCGCGCCACCGTCCGGTCCGACCCTGCATGGTCGCTCCCGCGACTCAATCGAGACGCCACTGGACGCGCGCGCTGGCCACGTGTTCCGGGCGCCGTCCGCTGACGTCCCGCGCTGCGAGGGCGAGTCTGACACGAACCGACGTGCGCTGCAAATCAAGTTGGCACGCCGTGATGGTGCCGGCACTTCCAGCCGCGGCGAGGGTCGGGGCGGCACTCCCCGAGGTCCCGAGCAGCGGGCCGAGGAGGGTCGCGGCGCGGCGCCCGGCGGCGCCACCGCGCCAGCCGCGGACTTCGATCGCCAGCGTCGCCACGGTGAGCGGGCGGCGCGCCAGCCGGCCGCTCCAGGCCATTCCGTGCGGTGTGGCGCGCGCCCACGCCAGCCGACCGTCCGGTGACGCGAGCCGCAAGCGCACGCCGGCCCCCTCATCGCTCCACGCGCAGCGCGACTCGAGGCGGTGCCGGCCCGGCACCATGGTGCGCACCAGGTCGACGCGCAGTCGGCCGCCCGCCGGGTCGGGGTGTGTCGCGAGGCTCTGTGCGGCGACCTGCCAGGCGCCGCGGCGCAGGCGCCAGGCACCGAGCAGACGCTGCCGGCCCGCCCGCTCGTCGCTCGCCGCGGCGCTCCCCTCCGGGATGCCGCCGGCGGCCACGCCGGCCGGCAACGCCAGCAGATCGACGGCGCCCGGCAACCGGCGCTCGAGGTCGAGGCGGAACTCGCCGGCCGGTCCCAGACGGCGTGCGGCGATGCGCAGCTCGGAGCCCCGACCACGGGCCAACGTCATCGCGCAACGTAGCTCGCGCGAGGAGGATGGAGCTGTCACCGCAAGCAGGATCGAGGCCGGTGCCGGGACCCGGGCGGGGCCCACGCGTCGGGCCACGGCGACCGCCAACGATGCGTGACGGGTCGCCAGCCCGCCACCGACCAGGGTCAGCGCGGGGGTGCGCGATCGGTCCGCGCGCTCGCTGCCGGCGCTCGGCCAGGCACCGACCACCACCGCCGACCAGCGTCCGTGACCGAGCTCGAGTCCGAACCCCTCGAGAGACCCGCTCGCCGCCGGCAGCAGCTGCAGGGTCCGATGACCGCCGGGCAGGGTCGCGAGTCCCGCCGTGCCGAGCACCGTGCGCAGCCGGAAGCGCCCGACGACCCAGCCGCGCAGCCACCGCCGGCCGGGTCCACTGATCGACAGGCCGTGCTCCAACGCCGCCTGCCGCTCGAGCCGCGCTCGCCAGTCGCAACGCCAGCGTCCGCGCCGCAGCTCCCCGACCCACGTCACCCGCTCCGCACCCGACACCGAGCGGCTGGCCACGACCTCGACGGTCGCCCGCGTGCGTGCGGCCGCGGAGCCGGCCGACCACGCGAGCAGGACACCGACCAGGGTGAGCGTGCACCGCCTGTTGCGGCGAGCGCTCACCGCCCGACCCGCCAGCCGATCGTCACCACCTGCGTGGTCGGCAGCTCGGTGTGCAGGAGCCAGGCGAGATCGACGTGCAGGTTGCCGTGCTCGATCCCCAGCCCGTAGCGCAGGCGGGGCTCACGCACGGCCACCGCGCCGCGCAGCCGCAGCGCGGCGACGACCGCCAGCTCGAGCCCGAGCCGCACCTGGGTGCGCTCCGTGTCCTCGGTCCACAGGAGCTCGACCTCGAGGCCCTCGTCCCGGTAGCCAACGCCGGCGAGCAGCCGCCGTGGCACCTGCATGGCACGCGCGCCGCCGGAGCGCCAGGCTCCGAGCGCCGTCACCGAGCCGATCCAGGCGCCGCGCGCGAGGCGCCAGGCGCCCGACAGCTCGTGCCCGCGAGCGCGCGCGCCCGCGGTCGCGAGACCGCTACCGCTCAGACCGAGGCCGAGGGACTGGCCGGAGGCGGCCCGCCAGACGCCGGACAGGGTCCAGCGCTCCTCGGAGTAGTCGCCGATGCGAAGCTGGGTCAGCGTCATCGCGGCGGCGACCCGGTGAACCCGGAACGCCGTGTCGATCCGCAGTGCTTCGAGATCGGGCCAGCCCCAGGGCCGGGCACGGTGCGCGGCGGCGCTCCAGCGCCCGCCAACCGCCAGGACGGCCGGCCAGCGCGACGCGTCGACGCCGACCAGCCAGCCCCGCGCCCCGGCGTGCGACCACTCGAAGGCGGCGCGTGCGCACGGTGGCCTCGAGCCGCCGGCGAGGGCGAGGACGAGGACACCGAGGAGAACAGCACGAGCCGACCTGCCGACGCGGCCGACGTGCGGCGGCGCGGCGGGCCGGCGGTGGCGCCGCGGAGCGCGGTGCTGCACGGAAACACGACCTCCCGTCGCCCATGCTGCCGCCCCCAAGACGCCCCGACGGGGTCACGCCGCGCGCTCCCCTGTTCCCGGCCGCGCGCCCCCCGCTCTCGGCACCCGCTCACCGGCGCGCCGCGACGCCCCATCCGACCACGGTGCGCGCACGCACCGTGCGGCCGTCGCTCCAGCGCTCTCCCTCGAGGTCGAGGAGGTAGAGACCGGGCGGCAGCTCGTCGCCGCCCGCGTCGCGCCGGTCCCAGACCCAGCGCGTGCGGCCGGACAGCGCGTCGCCGCAGGCCGCCGCGACGCGGCGCCCGTCGAGCCGGTAGAGACGCAGGCAACCGTCCCGGAGCGGTGCGGCCAGCGTCACCACGCACGGCGCGCCGCCCACGGCGGGCACCGCGACGGTCACGAAGTCCGCCGAGGGGGCGCCGATCGAGCTGCGCCAGTCGCCCGGCGTGCCGTCCATCGCGGGCACCCAGGTCGTCCGCTCCTCCGCGGGCAGGTCGAGGTCGAGGCGCTCGAGCGAGGCACCGTCCACGACCCAGGCACCCGCGTACGGCACGTCCTCCGAGGTGCGGCCAGCGGCGTCGACCAGGCGGACCCGGTCGCCGCCATCGTTGAGGGCCGGCCAGCCGTCGAGGACCAGGGCCGCACCGACCGGCGGTGGCGCCGCGGCGACGACGGCAACCGCGCCCGCCCCGAGCATCCACGCCGCGTCGGCGGCGGCGCCCCGCGTGGTGCCGTCCCAGCGGCCCCCGGCCAGCGCGACGAGCTCCAGACGTGCGTCCGACAGGGCGTAGCCGCGCAGGTCCACGGCCTGCGCCGAGGCGTTCACGACCTCGATCCACTCTCCCGACCCGGCCGGCGGCCGCACCATCAGCTCGGTGACCCGCAGCGCACCGGGCCCGACCCGCACGGCGACGGGCAGTGTGTCGCGCCGCGTGCCGGCCTCGACCAGGAGAGACAGGGTACCGGTGCCGGCCGGGGGGCCGGTCACGCCGATCTCGCCCTCCACCGCCTCACCGACCTCGAGCTCCCCCACGGCGACCTCGATCGGTCCCGCAAGAAGCTGCGCCTCGCCACAAATCAGACAGTCATCCGCGAGATCGAGGACGGAGAGCGCCGCGTCTGCGGCCGGGAGCTGCCCGTCACGGGTCAGCCGCCAGGCGAGATGGAGCGTGTAGAGACCCTGGCCGCTGCTGTGGTGCCCCGGCGACTCGAGTCGCAGCGGGGGTGGCGCGCGATTCGGCTGCCCGGGGCAGGGAGTGCGGAGCGGCTGCCAGTCCCGGGCGTTGTCGTCCGTATCCTGGCCGTCGGGGATCCGTGCGAGGCTGGTGCCGGCCGCCACGTCCGGCGCCGGGCTCCCCTCGGCATAGCCGGGATGGGTCTGCTCGCCCCAGCCGAGGAGATCGATGACGACACCGTCGCGCAGCAGACGGCAGGCGTCGGGTCCGTTCTGCAGGCCGAGCTCGACGGTGGCGGCGGGCAGCGGCAGGACCGCCGCACCGCCGACCACGAAGTGACCGCCGGGCGGGATGCTGTCATCCGGCGCGGCGCTCCAGACCGACTGCCAGTCATCGGGCCGGCCACCGTTGCCGCGTTCCAGCACGCAGCCGGCGAGAGGGCAGGCCGCCCGACCGGCGGCGAGCTCGATGAACTCCTGACCGGCGTCGGCGCCCGGCGCGTCGTAGAGCACCTCGTTGAGCACGGGGGCGTCGCCATTGCCGGCGCCGGCCCCGCGGACCGCACCACCGGCCAGGGCGATGGCGATGGTGCTCGCGACCTGGATGCGCCGCCGGGCCCTGGCCCCACGGCGCTCGCGACGGATCGACTCCAGCACGGTCAGCACTCCGGTCGCCCGCGTGGACCGGTGCATGCTGCGCGCGCACGGCATCAGCCGCGCCGCGAGACGATGCGCTAGGCCAGACCGATGCGCCGCCTGAGCGCCCACTCGATGGCCAGCACCACCACGAAGAGGACGAAGACGGCGGGGTGATTCCAGAGCTTGATCTCGACCGCGGCGAGCTGCTGGCGGCGCGCCGCGACCAGCCCGCCGAGGCGCTCCGCCACCTCGCCGGGTGCGAGCATGGCGCCACCGCTGCGTGCCGCGAGTCGGCGCAGGAGATCGGGGTTGGCGGCAGGTGTCGTGCCGTCGCGATCGGCCGCGTCGACCATGAAGTGCCCGCCCTCGGCGGTCCAGGTCGACGCGCCGCTCACCGCCCGTCCCCGCAGCCGGTAGACGCCGGCCGGCAGGAAGCCGGCATCGCCGACGTAGTGCCCGTGCGTCTCACCCGGCAGCAGGCGCACGGTCTTGACCACCGTCCCGTCACCGTCGACGACCTCGACCTCGACCGCGGCATCGTCGATCGGCTGCAGGCGCTCGCCGGTCACCCGCGCGGCGATCGTCGCGCGCTCGCCGCCCAGGAACATCTGACGGTCGGCGAAGAGCTCGAGGTTGGAGTGCAAGCGTCCCTCCGCAGCCCAGCGCACCGCCTCGGTCCACAGGCGCCGGAACACGATGGCGTCGCGCCCGCGACCGCGCAGCATCAGATCCCAGCGCCAGACGTCGGCCGCCGCCACGATCAACGCGCGCCCGCTGCCGGCCGGACCGGCGACGATGACCGGCCGGCGCTGGCCGCCGACCTCCGCCTCGACCAGCACCTCGCCCCCGAGCGCCGGCTCGATGCGCGCCGCGAGCTCCACTGGCGGCAGGTCGTCCCACAGCGCCCCGGCACGCGCCGGCGCCTCACCGAGCGACGTCACCGGATGCGCGAGCCCGGCCGCAGTGAGCTCGGCATTCACCTTCTGCTCGCCGCCGACCGCGGCGACGCGCACCGGCAGCTGCCCCGCCAGCTCATCGTCCAGCCAGGCGCCAAGGTGCTGTCCCTGCCGGCCCGACAGCACCACGAGCCCACCCCCCTCGGCAACGTAGGCACGGAGCGCGGAACGCGTCGCGGCCGGCAGGCGCGCCGGATCGACGCCGATCAGCACCACCGCCCCGAAGGGCACGAGCTCCTGGCCCTTCGTCGGCAGCGCCTCGATCTTGCCCTCGCCGACCGGCCGGTACCGATCGCTGCCGCGCTCGAGCCGCGCCAGCACGGTCGTCGCCAGCGTCCGATCGGCGTCGAGGACGCGACGCAGGAAGGTCAGGACCCAGGACACCTC
>JASFRE010000281.1:0-6336 GCA_050115055.1 Candidatus Eiseniibacteriota bacterium
CAAGTGCGAGCTGTCGACGACGTCGCAGACCGAGATCAACCTGCCGTTCATCACCGCCGATCAGTCGGGGCCCAAGCACCTGACGCTGAGCCTGACGCGCGCCAAGTTCGAGGGCCTGGTCGAGTCGCTGCTCGAGCGCACGGTCGAGCCCTGCAAGAAGGCGTTGTCGGACGCCGGCCTCAGTGCGTCGGACATCGACGAGGTGATCCTCGTCGGCGGCACGACGCGCATCCCGCGCGTGCAGCAGATCGTGGGGGAGCTGTTCGGCTGCGAGCCGCATCGCGGCGTCAACCCGGACGAGGTGGTGGCGGTCGGCGCCGCCATCCAGGGCGGCGTCCTGGCCGGGGACGTCAAGGACATGGTGCTGCTCGACGTGACGCCGCTGTCGCTCAGCGTGGAGACGCTCGGCGGCATCTGCGACAAGCTGATCGAGCGCAACACGACCATCCCGGCCCGCAAGAGCCGCGTCTACTCGACGGCCGCCGACAACCAGACCCAGGTCGAGATCCACGTCCTGCAGGGCGAGCGCGAGATGGCGGCGCACAACAAGTCGATCGGTCGCTTCACGCTCGACGGCATCCCGCCGGCGCCGCGCGGCATCCCGCAGATCGAGGTCTCGTTCGACATCGACGCCAACGGCATCCTGAACGTGTCCGCCAAGGACAAGGCGACCGGCAAGCAGCAGTCGATCCGCATCGAGGCGTCGAGCGGGCTCGAGAAGGACCAGATCGACCGCATGGTGCACGAGGCCGAGGCGCATGCCGAGGAGGACAAGGGGCGCCGCGAGGTCATCGAGGCCCGCAACCAGGCCGACCAGATGGTCTACGCGGTGGAGCGGGAGCTCAAGGAGCACGGCGACAAGGTCGACGAGGTGACCCGCAACGGCGTCCAGTCGGCCCTCGACCGCCTCAAGGAGGCGGCCAAGGGGGAGGACGCCAAGGCCATCCAGTCGGCGATGGAGGCGCTGAACGCGGCGCGCTCGAAGCTCGGCGAGGCGGCCTACAAGGCGGCGGCCGGTGCCGAGGGCCCGGGCGGTGGCGCCGGTGGCGGGGCGCCGGGCGGTGACAGCGGCCCGCGCCAGGGCGGCCAGGGTGGTGGCAAGGGCGCCGATGGCGCGGTCGACGCCGACTTCGAGGTCGTCGAATAGGAGCGCCGCGGGGGTCCCGCCGCGACCTCGAGCCCCGACCGGCGCGCCGGTCGGGGCGGCCGGCCGCGCCGCACCGGCCGGCAGCGTCCGCCCGACCCGGCCCCTGACCCCCCGGATCCGGCCGGGAGGCGGTCGCCAGGGCACGAAACCCGGCGACCGCGTCCCGTGTACCTAGGCTTCAGGTTCGACACGACGCGCACGTTCGACGGGGCCCCATCCCGTCTTCCAGGCTTTTCCAGGAGGACCCGAAGATCATGACACGCACCCACCGCACGTTCGCCGCCACCCTCGTCCTCGGCGGCGTCGTGCTCGGCATCCTGCTTGCCGCCGGCTTCGAGTGGACCGACTCGTCGCAGGGCCAGCCGCGCGTCCTCGAGGGCTCGCACGCCGACGTGCCCGAGGTGCTGGCGCGATTCCAGGACTTCAATCAGGCCTTCGTCACCGTCGCCGACATCGCGCAGCCCAGCGTCGTCACCATCGCGTCGGAGCGCGTCGTTCGCCCGGCGCAGCGCAACAACATGCCCGACGACCATCCCTTCCGGGAGTTCTTCGGCGAGGACTTCTTCGATCGCTTCTGGTTCCGCGGTCCGCGGGGCGAGGAGTTCCGGACCCAGGGGCTGGGTTCCGGCGTCATCGTCTCCGATGACGGCTACATCCTGACCAACAACCACGTGATCGACGAGGCCGACGAGATCGTCGTCAGCCTCGACGATGACCGCGAGTTCGAGGCCGAGGTGGTCGGTGCCGATCCGGAGAGCGACATCGCGCTTCTCAAGATCGATGCCGATGGCCTCGCCGCGCCACGATTCGGCGACTCCGACGCCATCCGGGTCGGGGAGTGGGTGATCGCGGTCGGCAGCCCCTTCAACCGGAACCTGAAGCAGACGGTCACGGCCGGCATCGTCAGCGCCAAGGGGCGCACCTCGGTCGGCCTCGTCGACTTCGAGAACTTCATCCAGACCGATGCCGCCATCAACCCCGGCAACTCCGGCGGCGCGCTGATGAACATGCGCGGCGAGCTGGTCGGAATCAACACCGCCATCGCCACGCGCAGCCGCGGCTCGCAGGGGGTCGGCTTCGCGATCCCGATCAACATGGCGCGCTCGGTCATGGACGACCTGCTGAACGAGGGTCGCGTGGTCCGCGGCTGGCTCGGCGTCGTCATCCAGAGCATCGATGAGGACCTCGCCGAGAGCTTTGACCTCGACTCGAAGTCCGGTGTGCTGATCAACGACCTGACCGCCGACGCGCCGGCCGACCGGGCCGGCATCCAGCGCGGTGACGTCGTCGTCGAGTTCGAGGGCAAGCCGGTCAAGGACGCCGATCACCTGCAGAACCTCGTCGCGGCCCGCAACCCGGGCGAGACGGTCGAGCTGGTGGTGGTGCGCGATGGCAAGCGCAAGCGATTCGAGGTCAAGCTCGGCGAGCGCCCCGCCAACCCGCGCCAGCTCCTGGCCGGCGGCGATGGCAGCCGCGGCGGCGCCGCCGACCTGACCGGCCGGCTCGGGCTCGAGGTCGAACCGCTCACCGAGCGCCTGGCGCGCGAGCTGAATCTCGACGACGACGCCTCCGGGGTGGTCGTGACCGAGGTCCGTCGAGGCAGCCCGGCCGCCACCAAGAACATCCGCCAGGGCGACCTGATCGTCGAGGCCAACCAGGAGGCGGTGACCTCGGTCGGCGATCTGACGGCGGCGCTCCGCGACGTCAAGGAGGGGGAGCCGGTGCTGCTCCTGCTGCGGCGCGGACAGACCACCTTCTACACGGCCGTCAAGATGCCGGAGACGCAGGACGACGAGTGATGCAGACGGGGGGCGCTCCCGCCGCCGGGGAGCGCCGTCTTCCAGGGGAGACCACCCGGGGGCGCCGGTCTGCCTGCTTGGACCGCGCCCCGGAGTGGTTTATACTCCGTGTCAATAGTTTTGCCACACCGGCAGGCGGTCGCCTGGCGGCGGCGAGCAGCACGCTGGTCGGCTGGCCCGGCCCGGCGGCGGTGAGTGGATGATCCCTCCCGCCGGCCCCGCAGGGATCGGCCGTTCCGTCGCAACCCGTTGCCAGACAGCATGATAGCCCCAAGATGGGCGGCGCCGCCGGTGTACCGGCAAGGCCTCGATCCATGCCGACCGAGTGACGGACGGTAGTGCCCCGCGTACGGCACGTCGGCGAATCACGATTCCTGATGCTGAACCGTGAGCGCGTGGCTCTCCGTCGACTCACACCCGATGTCGCGCGACCCGGGGTCGCCGCGATCATCGCCTGCCGCGCTGCGCCGGTGCGCGCGCGGCCCCGGTCGCCTGTTCCCCCCTGCCGACGCCCGAGCAACGGGCGCGCGGGGCGCGGGGACACGACCACCCGAATCGAGATGCGTCGTCGTGACGCCTGCGGGCGCCGGCGACTTGGCCACCTCCCGAAGCGTGGCGCGGCGGACCGTCCGACCCCGGTGCCCTGCCTGGCAGCGGTCGGCCGTCCGGCGCCGGCGACGGGAGTCCCCTGGCGCATCGCCCCCTGGTGGCGTGCGCCTCGTGCCTGGAACACAGCATACGGGTCGCCGGATGTTCGCCGTCCGGCCACGACGATCGCGTGCGACCGGACGAGCGGGTCTCGAGCCAGCCGCCGGCACGCGGGTCGCGCCGGGCGATGGTGACGCCCTGCGCCCCGCTCACACCATCGACCGGAACGTCCAAGTCCTTCCTGCACGGCGCCGTCGGCTCATCGATCCGGCGCGCCGCGATCGACGTGGCTCATGAACCCGGTGGAGGTTGTGTTCTGAGGAGAAGGTCCCAGAGCAAGCATGAGAAAACCCAATCGATGCGCAGCATTGCGCAGGCGAACACGCGGCACCGATGTCGAGATCGAGCTACGACTCGACGGAGGCGGCGGGAGTGAGATCACCACCCAGTTCGAGTGCCTCGACAGCCTCCTCATGATGATGGCCGGCCACGGCGGCATGGACCTGCGGTTGACCCAGCGTGTCAACGAGCATGCCGACGCGAGCTACGCCATCGACGATCTCGCCATGGCGCTGGCCGAGGCGATCCGCCGCTCCCTCGGGGCGCGCGCGCGGATCCGCCAGTTCGGTAGCGAGATCCTCCCGGTCGGCGACGCGCTGGTGCTGGTCGCGGTCGACCTCGTGTCGCCGCCCGTCTTCGAACTCGATGCCAACCTCAAGGGCCCGAAGATCGACGACCTGCCCGTCGATCTGCTCTATGGGTTCCTCGATCGGTTCGTCGATCGGCTCGGAGCCAGCGTCCACATCAAGATGCTGGCCGGGCAACACGACCTGAACCAGGCCCGGGCCATCTTCCTCGCCCTCGGACGTGCCATCGCCATGGCGGCGGCGCCGGCCGACCGCGCCGGTGCCCGCGAGGTGGCGGCCGACATCGACTACCTCGACGGCGAGCGGGGGACGGGCGACACCGCGGCGCCCCGCGCCGACCGCAGCTGGTCCTCCGATACGGAGAACCTCGACGAAGCGCTGGACGAGGCCGACGACAGCGTTGCCTCGACCGATGACGCGCGCGGCACCGATGAGGGCGGCCGCAGCAAGCGCCGCCGCGGTCGCCGCGGCGGTCGCGGACGGCGGCGGGCGGAGGGCGATGGCGACGGGCGCGGCGCTGCCGGTCGCGGCGGACGCCGCAACGCCGACGGTGCGGCAGGCGACGATTCCGGGTCGCTCGCGGCGACCGCGGGTGACGACGACGACGCGGGCGGCGAGGAGCTCGAGGGGTCGCCAACGCGCGATCGGAGCGCCAGGTCGGGGGCCGGCGGTGCGTACGCGTCCGTGGATGGTGACTCCGAGGGTAGCGGCGGCGATGGCCGGGAGCGCGACGCAGAGCAGCGCCCGCGTGGCCGCCGACGCCGGGGCTCACGCGGCGGCCGGCTGGCGGATGGAGAGGCCAGCGGCGCGGACGACGCAGCCGGGGCAGCCGCCGGCGAGCGGTCCGGCACGCCAAACGCGTCCGCCGATGACCACCCCGGGCAGGGCGACGAGGTGGAGGCCTGGGATCCCGGCACGTTGACGCGGGCGACGATCAACCACAGCGGATCGTACGAGGACGAGGGCGACGACGACGGAGGCGAGGCGTCTGGCGAGCGACCGGAACGGCACGGCCGCGGTCGCCGCGGGCGCGGGCGGCGCGGCGCTGGCGCGACGACCGCTGACGCGACGGCGGCCGAGCCGCGCGAGCGGCCGGGCGACGATGCTGCGGCCGACGGCAATGGCGGTCCGGATGACGGGGTGATCGACTACGTCACCAGCGCCCAGGGAGCCGCCCCCGCCTCGCCGGCCCGACCGGCCCGGGCTGGTCGGCGGCCGCCGCGTGGCGGGCGCCGGCGCCGCTAGGCGCAGACGACATGGACCGCAGATCGTGAGCGGGTGCTCGCTGCGCGACGGTGTGGCGCCGCACCGGCACCGCACGACCTGGCTGGTGCTCGGTGCGGTGCTGCTGGTGCTCGTCGCCTGCTCCACACGGAGCGGCGACGGGCCCGGGACGCCGTCCGGACTGACGATCTGGCAGCTCTGGCACCCGGACCTGATCGCACCAATCGTCGACCGCTTCGTCTTCGAGCATCCCGGCATCCGGGTCCGCGTCGAGCAGATCGACTGGGCGGAGGCGCCGGCGCGCCTGGCGGCGGCGCTCGCCGCCGGCGAGGCGCCCGACCTCTGCGAGCTGAGCTCGACCTGGGTGCCGCGCTTCACGGCCGGCGGCCACCTCGCGGACCTGACGCGTGCCGCGAGCCCGATGGCGGCGCCCGCGCCGGCCTGGGACGCGGTCACCGTCGGCGGGCGCGTGCGGGCCCTGCCGTGGCTGGCGAGCAGCCGCCTGCTGGCGGTCCACCGCGGTCTTCTCGACGACGCCGGGCCAATGCCGGGCTCTTCGCCTGAGACCTGGGACGATCTCCTCGCCGCCGCCGGGCGCATCGACTCGCTCGATGCCTCGATTCACGGATTCGGCATTCCGGCCGACGCGCCGCACCTGCTGCACCGTCTCCTCCTCACGTTCGCGGCCGGCAACGGTGGGCGCGTGCTGAGCGCCGACGGGCAGCATGCCGTGGTCGACTCGCTACCGGTGGTCGATGCGCTCGAGCTCCTCGTCGGACTGTCGGCGCACGCCCTGCGCGCGCCGCTCGCCGAGCTCGAGCTGGCGCTGGCCGAGGGCAGGCTCGGCATGCTCATCGTGGACGCGGCGTCG
>JASFRE010000282.1:0-6306 GCA_050115055.1 Candidatus Eiseniibacteriota bacterium
GACTCCCGTGCCCGCCGCCGGCCGGCAGGGGCAAAAACCGGAGCAGTATACAGACCCTGCCCCGTCATGGCAACGCCGGAGCATCACCCCGGTGGCGGGGCCGGCTGGCGTCAGGGCCGCCCGCTAGGCGCCGCCGCCACCCTGTCCCGTCGACGAGACGCCGGCGCGCTCGGCATCCTTCTGGCCGTCCTTCTGGCCGTCCTTCTGGCCGTCCTCCTGGGCATCCTGCTGGCCGTTCTGCTGGCCGGCAGGCCGCCCGGCGGGGGCCGATTCGCCACCCGTCGCTGTCTGCGGTGCGGCGCCCTCGGCGGCCTCGTCGTCGCCCTCCGCCCGGGACTTCGCGCGCCCCTTGCTCGACCGCGGGCTGACCATGGTGCTCAGGTTGCGACCCTCCTGCTTCGGCGGGTGCTCGAGCTGGGCGATCTCCTTGAGATCCTCGACGACCCGCTCCAGGAGCTGGTAGCCGCGCTCGCGGCGCGCCATCTCGCGCCCGCGAAACATGATCGTGAGCTTCACCTTGTGGTGCTGCTCGAGGAACTTGCGGGCGTTCGCGACCTTGAAGCTGTAGTCATGGTCATCGATCTTCGGGCGGAACTTGACTTCCTTGACCTGGGCAGCGTGCGCCTTCTTCTTCGCCGCACGCGTCTTCTTGGCCTGCTCGTACTTGAACTTCCCGTAGTCCATGACCCGGCAGACGGGTGGACGGGCGCTCGGGGAGACCTCGACCAGGTCCAGGCCACGCTCGCGCGCGTACTCCAGCGCCTGCCGCGTGGGCATGACCCCGATCTGCTCGCCATCGTCGCCGACGACTCGCACCTCGGGGATGCGAATGCGCTCGTTGACACGGACGCGAGGAGCTCGATCCGGCACCTGAAATCGCCGTCGCATCGGTGTCACTGAGCAGGTCCTCGCTTCATGATCTGGTGCACAGGCACCAAGGGCTCACTCCTTGTCAGGGTGTTGCGATCCGACGTCCGCGAACCCGGCGCACGTCGTCCCGGCCGCACGGCGAGCGTGCCCTGCGCACCGGAACCTGGTGACGGCGGACGAGACGTGGATCGACCAGTCAGACACGAATAGCCGGACTCCGCTCGGGAACCCAGCTATCCACACGCAGTCCATCTCGATAGCGTTCGATTCGAGGAGCTGGTGGGCGATAGTGGACTTGAACCACTGACCTCCTGCATGTCAAGCAGGCACTCTAACCAGCTGAGCTAATCGCCCCCCCCGGCAGCCGTTTGCACGGGACGGCCGAACGATCAGGCTAGCATAACCGCTTTGGCTGTCAAGCCCTGGCGGCTCGGCAGGCCGCCCGCTGGCGCCCGCCCCGTCTCCCGGCCCACCGTCCGGCAAATGGGTGCGCCAGCCGCCATCCGGTCGTTCACCCATGGGTGGACCGTTTTTCACCACCAGGACGGTGGCGCCGGTGGGGTCCCCCCAACCCGCGCACCGCCACCTTACCGGTCGTCCCGATGGCCGTCCGGGCGGCGACGGATCGCCGCCCGGAGGCCCGCGAGACGCCCACCTCATGCGGCCGGACGCTACTGGACCATCAGCATCTTCCGGGTCCGGCTCCAGTCGCCGGCCTCGAGCCGGTAGAAGTAGACCCCGTTGCCGAGGGCGGCACCGGTATCCGAACGGCCGTTCCATAGCACCTCGTGCAGGCCGGCCTCGTGCGGGCCGTCGACCAGATGCCGCACGGTCCGACCGGTGACGTCGAAGACCACCAGCCGCACCCGCTGATCCCGATCGAGCTCGAAGGCGATCGTCGTCGACGGGTTGAACGGATTGGGCACGTTCTGGTGCAGCGCCAGGCGCAGCGGGCGGGTGAGCGCCTGCCCGCGCACCGGCCCGAAGAACTGCGAGCCGCCGGCGCGGTCCACCGCCTCCAGGCGATAGTAGTAGAGCCGACCGCGCTCGATGGTCCGGTCGACGTAGGCGTAGGGGCTCGCGCCGCGCACCAGCTCGGCGGTCAGCCGCTCGTAGCCGCTATCAGCCTCCAGCGAGCGCCAGACATGGTAGCCGAGATGGTCGATCTCGCTCGCGGCCTCCCAGCGCAGGACGACGCAACCGACCTCTCCCGAGGCCTCGAAGCGCGCCAGCTCGACCGGGACGGTGATCGAGGTGGTCCGGAAGCGGAACCAGCCGAGCAGGTTGAAGAGCGACGCGTCGGCGCCGCTGGCACGCACGCACCAGGCGTAGTCGGTGTTGAGCTCCAGCGAGTCCGGCCAGGCCAGGCTGGTCGCCGTCTGGAGCTGCATCGAGTCCGCCGTCGCGAAGCTCGAGTCGGTCCCGACGTAGACGGTGTAGACGGTGCCGGCGCCGCTCGCCGGCTCCCAGGCGAAGACCGGCTCGATGGCCACGCCGGTATCGCCGTGCGCTGGCGCCAGCAGGTGGAACGGCCCCGGCGGTAGGATGGTGTGGACCCCGAGCGCCACGAAGTCCTCGACGTTGTTGGCGGCGTTCTGCCCCAGGATCATGCCGGTGTGGACCGTCGAGCCGTTGACCTGGAGCCGGTCGTAGTCGACCAGGCGCGCGTCGAACTCGTCGTTGATGTAGCACTCGAAGACGTTGCCGGCTGGAGTTGCGATGTAGTTGACGCGCATCCGGTCACCCGGTCCCGGAATCGGCAGGCGGCCGGAGGTGTCGATCGACAGGCTGCCGGTCAGCAGCCCGTTCTGGATCTCGAACACCGACCACTTCTGCGAGCCGATGGTCTTGCGGAAGATGTAGTAGCCGCCCGAGTCGGGCGACGCACCGTCGAGGAAGACGGCGCCCGCGTAGTCGAGCTCGGACTGCACCGCCGTCTCGCTCCAGGTCCACGCCGCGCCGCGCACGTCGCTGATCGGGGTATAGACCGCGATGTCATCGAAGCCGGGCGTCGTGCAGGCCAGCTCGCCGCCGACGATCGAGAAGCCCGGATCGGCGTTCCAGTCCGGACCCAGCGCCACCCGCTCGAAGCCGTCGGCGAACTGCTGGACGTTGTCGATCGTGAGTTCCCAGACGTCGCTCGACCAGGTCGTGAGTCCGTGGGGATCCTCGGCCTGGACCCGCCAGTAGTAGGTCTCGTTGGCGTCGAGGAGCTCGCCGAGGCCCCACTGCGTCGACGACAGACCGGTGGTCGAGATCGTGGTGGACGGCGTGAAGCCCGGGGTCGTCGAGACGTACAGGTTGTAGGTCAGGGCGTCGCCGGGGTTGGGATCGATCGCCTCCTCCCACCAGAAGAAGGGGTTCAGGTTCGGGATGAGGCCCTGGTCCGGTGGCGCCAGCAGAGCGAAGACGGCCGGCGGCAGGTTGGTGCTGACCGTCACCACCCGGAAGTCGTCGATGTTGTCGTTCAACCCGCCGGAGCCGATGTAGCCGGCGTAGTAGGCGCCGTTGCCGTAGAGCTTGTCCGGATCGGTCAGCACCGCGTCGAGGAGATCGTTGATGTAGACCGAGAAATGGTGGCCGCCGGCGTCCGAGGACAGCACGACCGTGAAGGTGTCGCCGGGCTCAGGCGCCGGCTGCCCAGGAGGGGCCAGGTCGATGGTCGCGCCGGCCACGGCGCCGTCGACGATGCGGTTCAGCACTGCCCCCTGGCCCGGCTCGACGTTGCGGAACACGATGTAGCCGTCGGCCGTCGCCGGGTCGGTGCCCTCGAGACGGCAGGCAATGCCGGCCTGGTCGATGCCGGCCGAGTCAGCGCTCGCCGCCCAGGTGAACTGCACCGTCGCCGGGCTGGCCGCGCCGCGGAAAATGGCCATGTGCTCGGCGCCGCCGCTGGCGGCGCCGTTGACCAGCTCCGTGCCGTTGACGCTGAAGCCAGGGTCGACATTCCAGTCCGGGCCGATGAGCGTGCGGTTGAAGCGGTCGACCCAGGTGTCGTCGTCCGCCAGGGTCTCGGCCTGGATGACGTTCGACATCGGCGACAGGTTCGCCGCGTCGTCGACCAGCTTCATGGCGTAGCTGTAGATCGTCGAGTTCGAGAGCCCGGTGACGCGCAGGCCGGTGACGGCACCGCCTGCGCCGACCAGCTGGTAGTCGCCGGCCTGGTCCCGCGTCCCGAAGTTCGTGGCGTCGATCGCCGAGGTCGAGTAGCGCAGGTCGGCGTACCGGGGGTCACCGGTCGAGCCGCTGTCTCCGGTGTTGGTCCAGACCAGGAGCGCCGAGCGACCGTTCTCCGTGGCGACCGCGAGGTCGGTGACGGCGTCCGGCGGTCCGGGGTCGTTCAGCACCTCGTCGACCGTGTCGAAGAAGACGTCTGCCATCTCGCCATAGCCGGCGTCGTTCGGGTGGATCGAGTCGTCCATCCAGTCACCCGCGCCGCCGCTGAACAGGTCGGGATTCGACATGAAGTGGAGGAAGTGGTCGGCGAGGTAGACCGGCTCCGGCGAGCCGGTGACGGCGCCGTTCCGGAAGTCGAGCACCATCCGCACGACCTCGCGATTGAAGTCCTCGACGTCGGCGGTGTGGCTCTCGAGCGGGATGATGCGGCTCACGATGATCTGGTCGAGGAAGGTGCCGTGGGTCCCGTCGTGCCACTGCAGGAGGTACTTGATGAAGTCGCCGAGCTCACCCGAGGCGGTGCTGGCCACCGAGGCGCCATGATCGTCCGACCACGGGGCGTAGGGCGCCTGGCTCGAGTTGATGTCGTTGGTGCCCAGGTGGATGACCACGATCTCCGGCTGGCTGCCGTCCATGTCGGACTCGACCGAGAACGTGCCGGTGCCGTGGCCGGCGCCGAAGCTGCCCGGGTAGAACTCCTCGATGGTGGCGCCCGCCTGGAAGTGGCCCTGGTAGGGGGCGGTGCCGCTCGAGCCCACGAAGTCGAAGGTGCCGATCGCGTCGAGCTGGGTATGCAGCAGATCGCGGTAGCCGAGCCCTGACGTCGATCCGTTGCCGTCCGTGATCGAGTTGCCGGTCGGCATCAGGTTGGTCGCCAAGGCCGCCCCCGCCGTCGCCACGAGGAGGACCATGGCGACGGCCAGGCCTCGCCCGTCGGCGCTGGAGCAGGCGATCCGCAACCGCAGTCGCTTCGATGACCCGTTCAAGTAACTCCCTCCTTCGTCAGGTCCTGAGACCTGCAACCGGGATTCCCCGACCAGGCGCAAGCACCCCGTGGAGAACGACTTCACCGCACGCGAGGCATGCGGAAGCGATCCGGCGCAGGTCCGTACAGCGCTGTTATCGGCGGTGCCTCGGGCTTGCTTGGGGAATTGGGCCGGATCGCGCCTGCATCCGCCCGGGGCGGACCGCAGGCGACACCGGCGGGGCGGAGCCGCCGGTCGGCACGGCGGTCGGGACGGCAGCGCCGGGCGCTTGTCCTTGTGCAACACAATCGATGTTGTTTACAAGGAGAAGCGGGGCGACGGGCCTCGAGGGCGGCCTCCAACGTCGGCCGATCGGCGCTGGCGGCCGTCGACCGCCCGCCCTCAGAGCTCGACGCGCACCCCCACCCGCAGCACGCGGCCCGGCTCGGGCAGCCCGGGCTGCGCGAGCACCTCGCGATCGAGGAGATTGTCGAGGCGCGCGTAGAGCTCGCCGCCCCAGGGGCGGCCGGCGTGCGGCGGCAGCCGCCAGGCGGCGCGCAGGTTGAGGACGAGCGCCGGCGGCAGGCGGATCAACCCGCCGCTGGCGGCGTCGAGACCGTAGCGCGCGCCGGTGCCGATCGCCTCGGCGCTGGCGGTCAGCCCGCCTCCGAGCGTCTGCGCCACTCCGAGGGTGGTCAGGAACACCGGCCGCCGCTCGACCGGCAGGTCGAACGCGCCGCCGGGGCCGCGGGTGCGGGCCCTGAGCAGCGACTGCTGGAGATCGATACGTGGTCCGCGGCGCGGCCGCCACTGCACACTCAGCTCCACCCCCCGGGCGCGGATGGCGTCGACGTTGCGCCGCTGGAACCGTCGGTCCGGCAGCGCGACGCGGACGATGCCATCGTCGATGCGCTGCAGGTAGGCGGCCAGCGCCCAGTCGAGCCGCGGGCGGTGCTCACCGATCCCCAGCTCCACGGTGGTGAGCAGCTCCGGCGCCAGGTCGGGATTCGGCACGAAGCGCCCCAGGGCTCCCGAGTAGAGCTCGCGCAGCGACGGGAAGCGGGCGCGACGTCCTGCCGCCAGGTGGACCTGCCGGTCGCCGCCCAGCTGGCGGGTCAGGCGCGCTCCGAGCGCCGCGCGCGCGAGGGTCGCCCGGCGCGGCTTGTCGCCGCTCTCGGGCGTCGCCGACACGTCGATCCCCGCGCCGAGACGCGCGGACCAGTGCTCGCCGAGCCGGTCCTCCCACTCGCCGGCCGCACCGGCCAGGAGCTGCGCGAAGCGTTCGACCGGACCA
>JASFRE010000283.1:0-6283 GCA_050115055.1 Candidatus Eiseniibacteriota bacterium
GCTCGTTGAGCAACTGCAGCGCGTTGCGGTTGAAGGCCGCCGTGATGCCAGCGGCATCGTTGTAGGCCGCCTCGAGGCGCTGCACGTCTTTGATGAGATCGGTTCCCAACAAGAGGTGGTCCTGCGGGGTCATCTCGGCCGCGACCTGCGCCAGGAAGGCGCGGGCCGCCTCCGGCGCGAAGTTGCCGATCGTCCCTCCGAGGAGGATCACCAGTCGCCGGTCGCCGTCCGGAATGTGCCCCAGATGACGTGTGAACTCGCCGATGACGCCGTGGACCCTGAGGCCGGGGTAGGCCGACACGAGCTGCGCGGCGTCACGGCGCACGATGGCCTCGTTGACGTCGAACGGCACGTAGGTCCTGAGCTGGCCGGCGCGCTGCATGGCGTCGAGCAGGATGCGCGCCTTGGTGGCGGCGCCGCTCCCGAGCTCGACCAGCTCGTCGGCCCCGGTGTCGCGGACGAGGTCATCGGCGATCGCCTCGAGCAGCGCCATCTCGGTGCGGGTCTGATAGTACTCCGGCGTCCTGCAGATCTCCTCGAACAGCAGCGAGCCGTGATCATCGTAGAAGTACTTGGGAGAGATCTCGGGAGGATCGCGGAGCAGGCCGTCGCGGATCGCCGCCAGCTCGCTGGTCGGGGCCTCGTCCGACCAGCGGACATCGATACGGATCCGGTCCTCGAGGAGCGGCGCCTTCGCCGGCTGGGACATGCTGCCTCCGTGCCAGGGGAATCATGGCGTGGGCGCATGGGGTGCGCGATCCACGCGCCGGGTCGGTCAGCGCCGATCGGCACGGATCGCTGCGGTCGGGAGCGAGGGCGATCGTGGTCGGTCGGCGATGCGGAATCGGGACGGGTTGTCGGGTTCCGGGGCGCGATCGCGGTTTCACCGGCGACGACGGCGCCGGGAGCGGTCGCGCGTCTGGACGGCTGCGGATCGGAGCGTCTGCTGCCGGGCGCCGTCCTGCGCGTCGTCGACCTCGAAATCGGGGCGAGCCCCCACCATGCCTGTTGGCTGGCTCACTGTCAAGGACGCACCGCGCCGGGCGGGCGGCGCCGCGCCCGCCGCGCAGATGCCTCGCGCGTTCGGCGCCGGGATGCCGGTCGCCCTCACCGGGTGATGCCGCTCTCCACGATGCCGCGCGGTCGGAGCAGTCGCTCGACGCCGCCCAGGCCGAGGTCAACGACGATCGCCAGCAGCGCCGCGGGCAGCGCACCGGACAGGATCATCGTCGTGTTGGCGAGCTGCAGGCCGCTGACGATCGGCACCCCCAGTCCGCCGGCGCCGATGAAGGCCGCGAGCGTGGCGGTGCCGATGGTGATGACCCCGGCGGTGCGGACACCGGCCATGATCACCGACGCCGCCAGTGGGAGGCGGACGCGGATCAGCACCTGGCGCCCGGTCATGCCGAGCGCTCCGGCCGCCTCGACCGCTTGCGGATCGGCGTCTCTCAGGCCGGTGAAGGTGTTGCGGAGGATCGGGAAGATCGAGTAGATCCACAGCGCCACCACCGCCGGCAGGGTGCCGATCCCGAACAGCGGGATCATGAACGCGAGCAACGCCAGCGACGGGATGGTCTGGGTCACGCCGATCACGCGGATGAACCCCTCGGCGAGACCGCGCCGGCGCTCGAGCGCCATGCCGGTCGGGACGGCGATCAGCGCCCCGAGCGCCAGGGCGAGCGCCGACAGCGCCAGGTGCTCGCCGAGGCGACCGAGCAGCGCCCGGCGCTCGGCCCACAGGTAGGGCAGCAGACGATCGGCGGCCGCGGTCCGCGGCGTCTCGCCCGATGGCGCCGCGCCGAGGCCGAGCATCGCCAGCGCGTCGGCGGCAACCACCGGCACCGCCTCGCCATGCTCCTGGAGACGCAGGTTCAGGCCGCGCATGGTCTCCTCGTCGAGCGCGCCGGACAGGAGCCCGAGCACGGCGCCGACCTCGGGATGGCGCTCGAGGAGCGTGCCGCGAACCAGCGCGGCGGCGGCGTAGGGCGGGAAGAAGTGCTTGTCGTCGTCGAGCACCACGAGGTCGTGGACGAGCAGCCGGCCGTCGGTCGTGTAGACGTCGAGGCAGTCGATGCGGCGCTCGCCGGCCGAGGCGTACTTGAGGGCCTGCTGCATCTGCCGCACGCTGGCGAACTCGAGTCCGTAGGTGTCGCGCAGGCCCGGCAGACCGTCGCGCCGCTCGACGAACTCGTAGCCGAAGCCGGCCCGAAGCTGGGGCGCCACGCGCGCCAGGTCGGAGATCGTGCGCAGCCCGTACTGCTCGGCCAGCTCGCGCGGCACCGCCAGCTCATAGGCGTTCTCGAAACCGAGCGGGGCGAGCCACCACAGGTTCCAGCGTTCGAGGAAGGTGCGTCGCACGCGACGCAGCGTCGCCGCCGCATCGCCCCCGGGCTCCTCGCCGAGCAGCGTCACCAGCCCGGTCCCCGTGTACTCCGGATAGAGATCGATCGCGCCGTTCCTGAGCGCCTCGAAGCAGACCGTGGTGCCGGCCAGGCTGAGCCGGCGCACGACCTCGAGCCCGGTGCGCTGCTCGATGAGCTGCGCGAACATCTCGGCGAGCAGCCGGTTCTCGGCGAAGTTCTTCGATCCGACGACGACGCGTCCGGTGCCCGCCGGGCGTGGCGGGAGGTCGGGATCGGAGGCGTCGGAGGCGTCGGAGGCGTCGGCGCGCGCGACGGGGCAGGACACGGTGGCGGACGCCAGGAGGAAGAGGGTGACGACGAGGGCGACGAGCTTCCCGGTGCCGGGCGCGAGCGCTCGTCTCATGACGCTCCTCGCGGCGGTGTGTCGCGGCCGGGGTCGCCGCTGCGGCCGCCGAGCAGCTCGGCGACGTACGGATCGGCCGGCGCGCTGGCCAGCGTCTCGGGCGTGTCGATCTGCAGCAGGCGACCGCCACGGAGCACCGCCACGCGGTCGGCCAGCAGGAAAGCCTCCTCGAGATCGTGGGTGACCAGCAGCATGGTCTTGCGGATCTGCTCCTCGAGCCTCCGGAAGGCGTCCTGCAGCTCGCGGCGGGTGAGCGCGTCGAGTGCACCGAAGGGCTCGTCGAGCAGGATGACCGGCGGGTCCGCGGCGAGGGCGCGGGCGACGGCGACCCGCTGCCGCTGGCCGCCGGAGAGCTCGCTCGGGTAGCGGTTCCGGTAGTCGGATGCCGGCAGTCCCACCAGGTCGAGGAGCTCGCAGACGCGCTCCTCGCGCCGCCGCGCCGCCCAGCCGAGCAGCTCGGTGACCAGCGCGACGTTGCGTGCCACGGTCCAGTGCGGTAGCAGACCGCCCTCCTGCTGGACGTAGCCGGTGTGACGCCGGAGCTCGATCGGGTCGAGCGAGGAGGCGGGGCGACCGGCGATCGAGATCTCGCCGGTGGTCGGTTCCTCGAGACGGTTGAACATGCGGAGCAGCGTCGTCTTGCCGCTGCCGCTCGCCCCGACCAGCGCCACCGTCTCGCCGTGCGCGACCGCCAGGTCGACGCCGTCAAGCGCGCGCACCGCGCCGAACGACTTGGTGATGCCGTGCGCTTCGAGCTGCGCGTGATCGGTTGGCGCCGGACCGGACGTGTCCGTGCCGGCGGTGCCTGCTGCCGGGTCGCCGGCGGTCATGACGTCTCGCCGGTGGAGGAAGGGCGCTCGTGGGCCGGCGTGGCGGCGGCGGTCGGGGCCCAGGTCGTGCAGGCATCCGACCCGACGGCGCGACACCAGGCGGCATTCAGCCCTGCGAGTGCGTCCCGGAGTGGCGGGTCGGTGGCGAGCACCTCGAGCAGCTCGTCGGCCGGCGTGCGGTGCGCCAGCGTGAAGCGCTCACCATAGACCGCGAAGGCGCGCAGCATCTCCTCGGAGAAGGTGCCGCACGGGAATCGCGCCAGCGCCCGGCCGGCGCTCTCGTAGAGCGCCACCGCCCGCCGGGCGATCGCCGGGTCGTCGAGGGCGTGCTCGGCGGCGGCGAGGTAGCGGGTCTCGAGACCGGCCGCGTCGCCGTCGAGGATCGCCAGCGTCTCCTCGAGGGCGGTATCGTCGCAGAGCAGCGCCGTCCACCAGCTGAGCGGCACCGACCAGAAGGCGCGCGCCTGGCTGTCGGCCGAGCGCAGCTCGAGAAAGCCGCGCGGGCGCACCTCGGGAAACAGCGTCGTCAGGTGATTCGCCCAGTCGTCGATGGTGGGGGGACGCCCGTCGTGCCGTCCCGCCAGCCAGTCGCGAAACGTGAGCGGTCGCGTCTGCGCCTCCCAGCCGTTGCCGGCAGGGAGCATCAGCACGCGCGCGTCGAGCGCGAACGCGAGGTACTGGTCGACCGGCGACCCCAGCGGCTCGCTCAGGAAGCGGCGGGGAAAGCCGCAGCGGCTCGGGTCGACGCGCGTCCAGACGAATCCCCGGTGGCTCCGGTGACCGGTCGGTACGCCGCCCGCGACCGGCGAGTAGGCGAAGGTGGCGAGGGCCAGCGGCGCCAGGAGCTGCGCCGCGCGCCAGCGTCGCATCCAGCGCTCGGGACCGCCGAAGTCGAGGTTGACGTGGATCGTCGCGCTCTGCCGCATCTTCCGGCGCCCGTAGGGACCGATCGACTCATAGACCGCGTCCATGCAGACGTACCGCGGGGCATCGGTGTTGAGGCCGATCTCGTCGGTGTCGAGCCAGGGATTGAAGCCGATGGTCAGCAGCTCGATGTCGTGGCGTCGGGCATGCTCGGTCAGGTCGTCGCAGATGTTGGCGGCCTCGTGGTAGGCGGCGGCCGGCGTCGAACGCGGCGCACCGCTGAACTCCGGCTGGCCGCCGGGCTCGAAGGTGAAGTCGCCGTCGAGGGGTGGCGGACAGGCACCCGTCAGATGGCCCTCGGGGCTCTTGACCTTGAGGCCGCGCCGGCGCGCGAAGGTGCTGACGATCTCGAGCAGTCCCGGTGTCCCGCCGCCGCGTCCGCCGTGCAGCGGTACGTGGCGGGGACGTGCGTCGTCGTCGGCGGCTGCCGGTGGATCGGACCAGCGGAGTGGGATCAGCTCCAGCTCGAGCCCGAAGCGGTCCCCGGAGTCCGGCGGCGTCTGGAAGACGGTGGTGGTCAGGTGGTCGCGGAGCGCGTCCACGCTGAGCGTCGGCTGGTCAGCAGGCACGGTACCTCGCGTCGGGCTGTGAAGTTCGAGGGCTCGGACGACGCCGCCGACGGTGCTCCCGGGGTGTGTCGCCCGTCGCGGCGCGACCCGGCGACTATAGCAGGATGCCGTGCCGGCGCCTACGTGCGAAGCCAGACGAGGAGGAGCGGCACGATGACGAGCGCCGCCGCCGTCGTCACGAAGACCACCGACGCCACCAGCTCCGGCTCGGCGCGATAGCGCCCGGTCACCACCACGTTGATCACCGCCGAGGGCATCGCCGAGACCAGGATGACGACGTCGCGCTGGATCCCGTCGAGCCCGAGCAATGTCACCGCCAGGAGCCCGCACGCCAGTCCGCCTGCCAGGCGCAGCGTCGAGACGAGCAGCGTCGCGCGCCAGGCGCCGAGCCGCACGCCGGCCAGCGAGTAGCCGAACGTGAACAGGATGAGCGGGATGGCGGCGTCGCCGAGCAGCTCGGCGGTGTCGGCGATGATCGAGGGCACCGGCACGTCGAGTGCCGTGAGCAGGATCGCCGCCAGGCTGACCACGAAGACCGGCACCCGCAGAAGCGCGCCGAGGTCGATCGACCGGGTCAACAGGAGAATGCCGATCGAGAACATCGACAGGTGATTGACCAGGTAGTAGACGACACCGTAGCCCAGGCCGGTGGCACCGTAGTTGGCCTCGAGGATCGGGAACGGCAGGTTGGCGCAGTTGGCGAAGACGGCGGCGATCACCGGACCGCGCCCCCGGAGACCGGTGAGGCGAAAGACGGCGAGCGCCAGGATCAGCACGCCGGCGATGACGATGCCGGCGGCCGCGGCGATGCGCCCGAACTCGTGCGGTGCCAGCTCCTGGTTCAGGATGGCTGAGAACGCCAGGCAGGGCACGAAGAGCTGCATGGCGAGATCGTTCACCGCCGAGATGTCGCGCGACCAGAAACGACGAAAGGCGACGCCGATGCCCATCACGGCAAAGGTCTTGCCGACCGAGACCAGGATTTCGGCGACGACCGGGTGCATGGCGCCGTACGGTAGCAGATCGGCGCCGCGCCGGTGGTGGCGACGGTCGCGGTCCGGCCGCCGCGCGCTCCAGGCGGGACGGGGCCCGCCGGCCCTCAGCCGCCGCCCCGGACGGGCCCCATGCCGGCGAGCCTGGTCGCCAGCACCCGGGCCAGCGACCAGCGGCCGGCGCCCGGCAGGCGGAAGATGT
>JASFRE010000284.1:0-6280 GCA_050115055.1 Candidatus Eiseniibacteriota bacterium
GACGCCGACCACCACCGCATCGAGATGCGACTCAGGTCACGTCGCGACCAGCTGGTGACGCTGCGCGGTCTCGACCTCCAGATCACCTTCCCGCGCGGCCGGGAGATCCGGACCGAGATCTCGGTCAAGTTCGACCGCCAGCTGGTGACCGAGCTCCTCGAGGCCAGCGGCTTCGTCTGTAGCCACTGGTACACGGACCCGGCCGAGCTCTTCGCGCTCTCCCTGGCCCGCAGGGGGCCGGACGCCGGTTGAGCGACGCCGGGCGCCCCGGTCACCGGCACGCCCGGCCCGACACGGGCGCCCGGGAGCCCTGGGGTACCACGGAGACCGTCAGGACCGGCACATCCCGCCGCGCCCGCCGCTCCGGCCGCGCCGGTGCCCCGGCCGGGGAGCCTGCCGGAAATTCGGCGTGCTGGGGCCCGCGGGCCTATGTTATGATTCAAGTGCCTTTAGGAGGTGAAGCCTGCTCCACACTCCGTCTCATTTGACTGTCGAGTTCTCCGGCAGCGGGCTTCCCAAGCAACAGCTGTTGTTCACCACGGAGGGAAGACATGCGCTTTCTGCTAGTGGCTGTGCTCACGCTCGGTGTCGCCGGCGTCGCGATGGCCAACAATGACCTCACGAACGAGCTGGTCGTCCCGGACAAGGCCCCGGGGATCACCCATGGTGGTGCCGACGGCCGCGAAGGCGGCGAGGACATCGCCAACGCCTTCATCATTCCGAGCCTGCCGTTCAGCGATACCGGCAACACCTGCGACAACATCCACGACTACGACGAGGTCTGCCCGTATACCGGCTCCGCGTCGCCGGATGTGGTCTATGCCTACGCGCCGACCGGCAACGAGTCGATCACGATCGACCTCTGTGCGTCGCTGTACGACACGAAGGTCTTCGTGTACGAGAACGCCGCGACGCCGGGCGCCCCGTTTGCGTGCAACGACGACGCCGGCTGTGGCTACTCGGGCTATCAGTCGCAGCTCGAGAACATCAACCTCACGGCGGGTAACATCTACTACATCGTGATCGACGGTTACGGCAGTGACTGCGGTGACTACATCCTCGACATCGAGGGCTTCGAGCCGTGCGTCGTCGACTGCGGCAGCGCGCCGGCCGAGGGTGAGCCGCCCCTGGTCGAGAACTACGTCGACAACTACAACGGTGGCTGCAACTCGACCCCGGCCGTCTTCCAGACGCTCGAGGCCAATGCCGCCGGCGTCGTGGAGCTCTGCGGCCGCAGCGGCACGTACCTCTACTTCGGCTCTCAGTACCGTGACACCGACTGGTTCATCGTCACCGCCGGTGGCCCGCAGGTCCTCTTCAACGTGACGCCGGAGTTCCCGGTCTTCATGTTCGAGCTGTTCCCCGAGGACTGTGCCACGGTCGCCGTCAACCAGCAGGCGTCGCCGCTGGCCTGCGAGACCGGCTCGCTCACCATCCCGACCTTCGCGGGTGACGAGATCTGGCTGTGGGTCGGCCCGCAGGTCTTCTCGGGGCTGCCCGAGTTCACGTACCTGATGGAGGTCGCGGGCTGCGAGCCGGGTGGTTCGACCCCGGTCGACGACTCCACCTGGGGCACGATCAAGTCCATGTACCAGTAGTCCCGATCGCTGACTCGCCGCGCGCTTGCGCGCCGGCGATGCGACGGTTGGAATGCGAGGGCCGGGGCGCGACGCCCCGGCCCTCGTCGTTGTCATGGCGATGTCCGGCGAGGCACGGATCGTGGATTCCCGGCCCCGGCCGGGCTGGTTCGGACGACGCTGGCGATCCAGCCCGCCACGACGGCACCGATCTCGTCCAGGACCTCCTTCTCGGTCCGGCCGCTGCGCCGCGGTACCCGGAAGGAGTGATCGGCTCCCTCGATGACGTGCAGCGTATGCGGGGCAGCGAGCCGCGGCAGGACCCGGCCCAGCCGGTCGAGATCGCAGAGCCGGTCGCGCGTCCCTTGCACGAAGAGCATCGGGCAATCGACCCGCGGCAGGTGCGCGTCACGCAGCCGCTCCGGATGTCCGGCCGGATGCAGCGGGTAGCCGAGCAGGACGAGGCCGGCGAAGGACTCGCCCGCCGCCGCCAGGTGGGTGGCGATGCGTCCGCCCATCGACTTGCCGCCAGCCACCAGGCGCCGCGGGCGCAGCTCACGGCGCGACGCCAGCGCGGCGACCACCGCCCGGTAGGTCGCCTCGAGCCGCGCGGTCGGGTCGGGGGCCCGACGACCGAGCTCCTTGTAGAGGAAGTTGAAGCGCACCGTCGGGGTCTCCCGCGCCAGGAACCGGCAAACGTGGCGCAGGAACGGGCTGTGCATGTCGCTGCCGGCACCGTGGGCGAGGAGACACGCCGTGCCCCCACCCGCGGCCCCACCGGCCGGGCCCTGGGCGATGGCCGACACGGCGCGCCCGTCATCGACCTCGACCTTGAAGCGCCGCTCCCGCGTGCCGCTGTCCATCATGCTCTCCTCCTCCGCGTCGCCTGCCGTGCGCCACGCCTCGTGTCGCCCGTGGTCAGCCCACTGCGGCAGGGGCGACATCATGCGACACGATGTTACAACATGAATTGCAGCTCGTTGCCAGCAGCGCCCGCGCACGGCACTCCTCCCGGGCGCAGTCGGTGAGCCGGCCAGATCGTGGCCGGCCCGACTCGCCATTCTCCATCTCCTGTGGTACACTGGGCCGCGTCCTGGCGGCGTGGCGGCTCCTCCGCCCGCCACGGGAGATACGGCTGGAGGTCCCCGTCCCTTTCCTCTCCGCCGTCCCGGTCACAGCAACAGGTGGTGCGACGACCGAGTTCTGGATCGCGTCGTGGCGCGGTGGACATCGATCCCTCGTTCCTCTGCCTGACCCGGGCAGAGGCCGCAGGAATGGCGGGATGGCGGCCTGCCGGCACTCTCCGTCGGGTCTCCGTCCTTCCATATCTCCGGCCCTGCGTTCGTTGGGCGGAGCCTGGGAATGCCCAGCCCTCTGGGCACGTGTCTCCGGCGATGCGGAATCTTCTGGACTCTGACCGTCGAGCGGCCAGCTCGTTGGGCTCAACCTGTTGCACTGGAGGACCTGGACATGAGGAAAGTGCCAGTCCTGGTAGGAATCCTGCTGATTCTCTGCATCAGTTCCTCATACGCGAACAATCCGAACATCCATACCAGGCCGAACCTCTTGGGACAGACCGAGTGGCAAGCGCTGCTCGACCGGGAGTTCGGTCAACGGGCGGTGACACAGCTCGACACCGTGTACTTCGGTGGTTCCGGAACCGGCAGTGGCACCGTGATCCGTGGCGGCACCTGGGACTGGGAGGCGAGCGACGGCAGCACGCCGATTCTCTACCCTGACGGAGACCCCGTCGGCAACCAGTACATGGACGGGTGGTTCCACATGGACCGTACGACTCGCAACGGTCCATCCAATATCGGCACCGGTCACTGGGACACGGGCGGCAACTACGACTTCCTGAACGACGACGGCGCCTACGCGCACCGTGCGTCGGTCCACGCCAATGACGGTGTCGATGACGGTCCCGATCCGCTGAACGGCTCCAACTGGTCGATCTGGATCGGCACCAACCTGTACCTGAATCCAGAGAACTGCGGCTGGCAGCAGAGCGCTGGCATGGGCGATGGCTGGTCGCAGGGCATCATGAAGCAGTACTCGGTGACCGCCGGGACTGGCGCCCCGGTCGACATCAGCTTCTATCACCGCTACGCATGCGAGGCCGGCTTCGACACCTGCTGGGTCGAGGTCTCCTTCGACGGCCTGTTCTGGGATCAGGTCGGCACGGCCGAGAACCCGAACGGCATCTTCAACGGCGGCGACAAGAACGGTCCGCTGCCGGGCGCCGCGGGCGGCACCGAGACCGTCCAGCTAGTCAGCTGGCCGGGCGGTACGGCCGATCTCTATGTCCGCTTCCGATTCGCGTCTGACGAGTTCTTCTCGGACGAGAACGACGGTGGCCTGCTGTTCTACGTCTGGCAGCTCGACGACATCGCGCTGCTCGTCAACTCGGTCCCGCAGGACTTCGCCGACTTCGAGTCGGATTACGGCGGCTGGCAGCCGATGCGCTTCGAGGGCTTCGACTTCGACATCACCCTCGACCCGGTGCTGGCGGCCGGACGCATCGTCTCGGTCGACGACCTGCTCTGTCCGATCGTCCTGCCCTGTCCAGAGGCTTGCGGCATCGAGGGCAACCTGCTGATCTTCGCTGACAAGGACGACTGCAACCTCGGCGACTCGTTCATGGGGTCGTACCTGGTGTCGCCGTCCTTCTCGATCGGCGGACCGGAGAACCCGGACATCGACGGCTGGGAGGGGCGGTTCTACACCGCCGATGTCTACCTGGACGGCGGCGCCGGCCTCTTCGAGACCGGCATGGCGGTCTGCTACAACTTCGCACCGTTCAACACCAACGCCTGCCCCTACACCCCTCCGGCGGGACATCCGGGCGCGGGCGAGACCTTCAACTGGTCGCGGACCGGCCAGAACACCTGCGACTTCTGGTCGCAGGGCGTCGGTCCGGCCTGCGTGCAGGGCTTCGTGGACGACGTGTCGGCCAACCTGCCGGCCGAGGCTGACTCGGTGACGCTGTTCATCGGCGCCTACTCCCAGTGCCGCTCGGAGGGCACCTGCGACATCCAGGACAACGGTCCGCCGTTCCTCGACAACCTGCGCTTCGCCGTCTTCAATCCCGAGGGCGTGGCGATCAGCAACCCGACGCTGGACCAGTACTCGGACGCCTTCCCGCTGGCCGAGCAGACCCACCAGGGCATGCCGGCCAACTCGGCGCGGGCGGACGGTGCGCACAGCTACCCCTGCCAGCTCGGCATCGAGATCCCGCTCCGGCACGTGCGTGCCGACACCGCGGCGATCTCGACCGGCGCCCAGAACGCGGCCTCGTTCCTGCGCTTCACGGTGGTGCCGGGGCCGTGCCAGAGCCTGGCCAACCCGTGGTTCACCGACTACCCGCCGAACGAGTGGCACTCGGTGCGCATGGACATCGGCGGCTCGCAGGGCACCGGCAACCCGGAGGTCGGTACCTACATGACCTGCTTCCACCCGAGCGAGGCCAACAACGGCACGAGCTACGGCGGGGAGCAGACGGCCATCGAGCCGTGTGACGACATCATCCCCGATGGCGTGCTGACCGCTGGCACCCAGGTCTTCTACTTCTTCGAGGTGCGGACCATCCAGACCGGGCAGCCGCCCGAGAACTGGCCGGTCATCGGCACCTCACCGTCGGGTGACAACAGCGCGCCGCTCAAGACCTCGGCGAACTACGCGCACCTGTGGCGCGAGTTCGAGATCCTGCCAGAGCTCGAGGCGGGTGGTGGCTGCGATCCGCTCGATCCGCTCGACCGGACCAACGACCTGCTGGTGGTGGCCGACTCCTCGAGCCCGGCCGATCGTCTGCGCATGCACGACTTCCTGGATGCGTTCCAGATCGACTACGACTGGTACGACGTCGTCGGTACCAACTTCACCTGCAACTACAACGGCATCGGACGCCGCGAGGACCGGCCGACCCAGCAGCCGCGGCCGCCGGTCGGCGGTGCCACCGAGGCGCTGCTCGATCCGTACGGTGTCATCTGGTACTACGCGAGCTACTTCGATGCCAACACGCTCGACGACCTGCTGACCGTGTCGATCTTCGGCGGTCACCCGGCCATCGCCCTGCAGAAGCTCGAGAACTGGATCACCGGCTGCTCGGTGACCGGCGAGGAGCGACTGCTGGTCATGGACGGCTACGGCTGGGCGTCGGACATCGACAACAACACGACCCACGGTCCGGCATTCCTCGACAATCTCGGTGTCGACGTCATCGACTTCGACTACGAGAACCTGTCGGGCGACCTGCGTCGCTGTGCGCGCATCACCGGTACCGCCGTGGCACCGAACTTCGACGCCGAGGTCTATGGCACCGGCTGTCCGGATGACGTGCCCGCCGATATCCTCGCGCCGATCAACGGCGGCGTGACGGTGGCGAACTACGTCGACTCGCAGGAGAACGGCACCGACCCGGTCAACTGCGCCGACGACGTGGACCACCCCGAGTGGGCGACGATCATCCGCAAGGCGGCGGGTCCCAACAACTGCCGCCGCTCGCTTCTCATGGGGGCGGACTTCGCCCGCATCAACAGCCTGAACTGCGCCGACGAGTGCCAGTTCTTCGACTGGACGCTCTCCGGCGGCCCCGGTGCGCCGGCGCAGCTCATCGCCGACATGTTCGCCTGGGCGAACAAGCCGATCGGCAACCCGATCGGCGTGCCGAATCAGGAGTCGCCGGCGCTGCGCACGCAGCTGAT
>JASFRE010000285.1:0-6271 GCA_050115055.1 Candidatus Eiseniibacteriota bacterium
ACCGCGCAGATCGGCGGCCGCCAGATCGGCGCCGGCCAGGTCGGTGCACCGCAGGTCGGCGTTGCGGAGCTGCGCCCCTGTCAGCATCGCGCCGCTCAGATCGGCGCGGAACAGGATGGCGCCACACAGATCCAGTCCCTGCAGGTCGGCCTCGGTGAGGACGGCGCCGCTCAGGTCGGCGCTCGCCAGGCTGGGCACGTCCTGCCCGGCATGGCGCCGCCGGTTCCATTCGGCCACGCCAGCCGGTCCCCACCTGAGGATCTCCAGCGCGTCTCGGCGATCCATCGTCCGTCCCCATCCACGCGTGACGACGCGCCACCCACCACCTAGGCCGCCTCGAGATCGGCGTGTTTGCGGCCCACCACGGCGCAGTAGTAGAGCGGATCACGATTCAGTGCGAGGCGGTGCCGGTATCGGCGCCGCCGGAGCACCTCGAGCGACCCGTCCTGCTGCGCGGACTCGATGAGCTGCGAGAACCCGGTCGAGTCCTCCTCGCCGAGAAAGGTCTCCTTGATGTTGAACGCGATCCATCCCCCGTCACCAACCAGGTTGTGCGCGGTGGTGAATGCGGGCACCGGGATGTCGCCGAATCCGAGCGCCGCGACGCAGGTCATGCAATTGAACCGGTGCTCCTCGAGACGATGTCGGTTGCCCCGCTGCAGCTCGCACAGATCAGCCACCACGTAGTCGTCGTAGAGACCCGGTCGATCGCGCTCCGTCGCCTGCGCCGCCTCCTCGATGATGTCGACGCCGACCAGGTGCTCCACGTCACGCGTGGCGAGTTCTTCTCCGACCATGCCGTTGCCGGCGCCGAGGTCGAGGACACGCAGATCAGCTGGACTTTCGCCGGACCCACGCACCTCTTCGATCAGCAGTTCGGCCACGGTCCGTGGGGAGTCGCACTTCAGGACCTCGTAGATGATCTTCTCGTACAGCCCCGGCAGCTCGTAGATGCGCGAGTAGTCGTGCAGGCGCACGCGCTCACGTCGGCCATCGACCAGGACCTCGCACCACTCCTCGTCCTGGTCCAGCCCTGACGCCGATGACGGTAACGTGATCGACAGCTGCGCCTTCTCACTCGCCAAGCTCATCCCTGTGACTCCTCGTCCAAAATCGCACATCCGCCTGATGAGGACGGGAACGCTTCCTCGCCCAGATCACCCGACGCATCGATCGACGACACGTCGCGTGCCCCCACGTCCGCCGCCTCCGGCCCCGCCATCTCCATCTCAGACGATGTAGACCCCGCGCCGGCCGGCGGAGACTCGGCTCCGACCGGTCCGGTGACCAGCACCGGGTCTGCGGCGAGATCCTCGACATCCATCATCGCGGCGATGCGCTGCAGCGTCGCCAGGATCATCGACCGTTCCCACTCGGCAAGCCGTGCCAGCTGGGTTCGGAATCGGTCCTGGAGCAACGAGGGCGCTACCTCCAGGGTCTCGTGACCAAGCGCCGTGACCCGCACGATGACACTGCGACGATCGCGGGTGGCGCGCGTCCGGTCGACGAGTCCCTTCTTCTCGAGACGGTCGAGGATCCCGGTCACGGTCGGAGCACTGAGATGCAGGGCGCGTGCCAGCGCTCCGGCCGGTGCCCGGACGAGCCGCGCCGCTTCCTGCAGCGCCGCGAGCTGCGGACCGGTCAGTCCGAACTCGTCGTACAGCCAACGTGAGTGGAGGTCGACGGCGCGCATGATGCGCCGGATCGCCGCCACGATCTGGTCCTCAGACGTCAAGGGGGTAGCCATCTCCCGACCTCGTACCGTGAATTGGGAGTCGACGAACAACCTATTGATTAGGACACAAACTTCACGGATCGTCAACGTCGCGATGGCCCGGGTCGCCGCAGAAGCGACAACTGGTCATAACCAGATGACTTACCACTGGTTATGAAGACGCCTGGCAACGCGACACGGCCCTGCCACTTGCACTTGATCACGTGGACCAACGTGTTTTACTTTGGATCGTTCGGTTCGATCCGGCTGCTGCTGGATCCCGGCCAACGGACATCGACTCGAGTGGCCCCGGGAGGTGTTGCACGCGCATGGCTCGATGGAAGCGATTCCGCTCCTGGCGACGACCGGCACGGGGGGCTCCGCGCCGGGCCGCGGCTCGCGCGATCGACGCGGCGGAGCTCGAGGCGATCGCCGCCGGGCTGGATGCTCCCGAGGAGGCCACGCGGCAGCGAGCGATGCAGGTGCTGGTGGCCGCGGTCCGCTCGGACCCCGGATGCGCGGAACGCGTGCGGAGCTTCCTCGCGGACTTCATCCACCGCCGGATCCGGGAGACCGGGGCAGCTCCGACGCCGCCAGAGGTCGTGGCACGCGCGGCGCGCACGTCACACCGCGATGAGGACCTGCGGGCCGCGTTGCAGGCGCTCGCCAATCTCCCGGCGCCGGCCGGGGACGACCGCGCCCCGCAACCCGGTCCCTGCCAGCTACGCCTCGCCGACGCCGACCTGCGAGAACTGGCCCTCCAGGGGCTCGATCTGCGCGCCGTCGACCTGCGGAGAGCCGACCTCAGCGCGGCGAATCTCGCCGGAGCGCGCCTCCGGAACACCAATCTCCAGGAGGCCAGGTTGCACGGCGCCGACCTGCGACGCGCCGAGCTCGCCGATGCCGTCCTGGCCGGCGCCGATCTCGGGGAGACGCGGCTCCGGGGTGCCGACCTGCACGCATCGAGCCTCGATGGCGCCGACCTGAGCCAGGCCGGACTCGAGGACACGGATCTCGGCGAGGCCCAGCTGGTGGGCGCCGACCTGCGCCACGCCCGCCTGCGGGGTGCCGACCTGCGCCGCGCCGACCTGCGCCGCGCCGACCTGCGCCACGCCGGACTGCAGGCCGCGGACCTCTCGGACGCCGACCTACGCGGCACCGATCTCGAGCATGCCGAGCTCTGGGGCACGAACCTGGCTGGCGCCAACCTGGAGGGTGCCGACCTCCGCCACGCGGAGCTCTATCGCGTCCGCAGCTGGGAGTCCATCCGCTCGCTCAGGGCGGCGCGCATTGGTGAGGTCGTCGATGCGCCGGACGGCTTCATCGACTGGGCGACGCGCGCCATGCAGGCCGACCCCACGACGCAGGCCGACCCCTCGACCGCCACGGTCGAGGAGCCGATGCACCTGGAACCGGGGGCCTGAGTTCGATGGCGCCCGGCGGCCTCAATGGTCGCCGCACCACGGGTCCGGCGGACGCTCAGACGGCCCCGCCGCGACCGCGCAGCGCTCGCATCACCAGCCCGATGATGAACAGGACCAGGAAGACGAAGAACAGGACCTTGGCGATGGCAATCGACGTTCCGGCGATGCCCGTGAAGCCGAGAAGACCGGCAACGATCGCGATGATCAGGAACAGGATCGACCATCCCAGCATGAACTCGAACCTCCTCTGGATTGCCGCCTGGATGCGGCGGCGGACTCTCGGGATCGAGGCGCCTGCGAGTCGATCTCGCAAGGCCCATGCCGGTCCGGTGACGGACTCCCAATCGATGATGCTGCAACGCGTTCGCCGATTCCCGTTGGTCCGGTCGAGGCGCAGGCGCCCGGTGCCTCTGTAAGAACGAAGCGGCGCGACCCGTGCAGCCCGGCAGTGAGTGTATGTCTTGCATGCAGGCGGCGAGGTGGTGCGCCCTCCCGGTGCCCCGCGAGCAGGAAGCTGGTCAGCCGACCGGCCGTGTATCGCGCCCTCGCCGGCCGGCCGCCGCCCCGCGTTCCCGCCAGGTGGCCGTTCTCGACAGCGATCGCTGCAAGTCAGCGACCGCCCCCCGCACCCGGGAGACGGTCGCCCTTGACAACGGTCGTTCCATATCAGCGCATGAGCAACACGCGTCCGGCGTCGCGCTGCGAGCGTGCCCGGAGCTCGTAGAAGTAGACACCGCTCGGCAGGCGGGCCCCGCTGGCATCGCGACCGTCCCAGCTCACCTGGTAGGAACCGGCCGGCTGCGCCGCATCGACCAGCACATCGACCTGGTGTCCGGTGGCATCGAACACGGCCAGATGCACGGGCGTGCTGCCCTGGCCCGCGATGGTGTAGGCGACGCGCGTCAGACCGGAGGTCGGGTTCGGAGTGCTCGGCCCGAGGCGCAGGAGACGCGGCGGGGCGCCCTGCTCGGCGATCCCCGTCGTCGCACCGGCCGTCAGGCGCGCCACGTAGACCTCGGCCGGCGAACCGACCGCCCCCGTGACGTAGACGTCACCGGCGGGGCCGACCGCGATGCCCCGACCACCGACGCTCAGCGACGACCGCCGCAACGTGTAGTCGAGCTCGCTCCCGGTCACGTCGAGCTGCGACACGAAGAGGTCACCCGCCCCCACGGTGCCGGGGAAGTCCACCGACCCGGTGTCGCCCGCGATGTGGGCGACACCGTCCGCGCCCACGTCGATCGCCCAGCACACGTCGACGCCATGACCGCCCAGGTAGGTGCTGTAGACCAGACCGGCGCCATCGGTCGACAGCTTCGACACGTAGCCGTCCTCGCAGTTATGGAGAGGCTCGAACGGCGGCGAGCCGCAACCCAGGATCTCGCCCACGAACTGCGTCTGGAAGGCGCCCGGGGTGGTCGGAAACTGCTCCGACTGGGTGGACCCGGTCAGGTAGACCGCACCCGACGCATCCATCGCCGCCCCGAGCAGTCGATCGCCGCCAGGGCTCCCGAAGTAGGTGCTGAACTCGAGGGTCGCGCCATCCGGCGTGAACCGCGAGACGAAGATCCTGCGAGGAGCAGCCTGGATCGGATCGGCGAGCGGGAAGTCATCGGCTCCGGTGCGGCCGGTGATCACGATGTCGCCGTCCCCCTCGATCATGATGTGCTCGGCCGCATCGTCCTCGAAGCCGCCGAAGTAGGTGCTGTAGAGGATGGCGTCGCCGGCGGGTGAGAGCTTGGTGATGAACGCGTCGGTGTAGACGTAGAGCGGCGCGCTCGGATGATCCTGGTAAGCGTTCATGGTGGGGAAGTCGGTCGAGCCCGTCGAACCGGTCAGGTAGATCGCACCCTCGGCGTCGAAGGCGATCCCGTACCCCATGTCGGTGTAGTCGCCACCCAGAAAGGTGCTGTAGAGGATCGACCCGTCCGCCGCCGACAGCCGGGTCAGGAAGACGTCGCGGAACCCGGTCAGCGTTGCGTCGAGCGCGTCCGGGGTGATCGGGAAGTCCTCCGAGTCGGTGAACCCGGTGAGGTAGACGTCGCCATCCTGGCCCAGGGCGACATCCGCGACATGATCGTGGTCCTCGCCCTCGATGAGACGCGTCCAGAGGACATCGCCGTCGGGTGCGATCTTGAAGACCAGGATGTCGAGATGAACCTGGTCCACGTAGGTGCTTCCGACCACGTAGGCGTTGCCAGCGGTGTCGACCACGAGATCACCACCTGAACCGAGGTAGTAACCGCCGATCATCGTCTCGTAGACATAGTCGGGCTGCTCGGCCGAAGCCGGCGCCACGATCGCGATGGTCAAGAGCAGGATCGCCAGCAGTGCAGTGCCCGGACGGGTTCCCCCCACGAGGCGACGGCCGTGCGATCGAGCCGGAAAGTCGTTGAACATCCCCTGTCCTCCCTGTCTCGTTGACTCGTCCCGAATCTGTGCGTCGCCGGATGCATGCTTCGACGGTGTGAGCGCGGACCGTGACCGCGCCGGCCAGCGACCGGTCATCGTGGGCACCTCCATCCGCTGACCAGTGAACCGCACCCCATGCGCCGGAGCATCACGGAACGATCACGGGAAGCTCAAGGGATGCTCAATTCGACATCGTGACCCGGTGGGCGATGGCAGGTGATGCGCACCGCGGCGGTGAGCCGGCGGCAGCACACGGGCACGCGACCGCGTCCAGCAGCGGACGGTCGCGTCCAGCAGCGGACGGTCAGCGTGGGAGTCGACTCGCTAGCGGTGTGACGGCGAGGCGAACCCGGGAGACGACACGCTCGACGGCGAGCCACGCGTGTCCTCGCAGGTTGCGTGCACGAGGCGGTTGGCTGATGGATGTCGGGACTGCCCGGGCACTCTTGGGATCGGGATGTCGCGCCACCGTCGCGCCCGACTTTCCGGCACGGGTGGGATGCTGCGCGTCGGCGACCGGACGACGGGGAGCCTGGCAACGCTGACGCGCGGGGCTCCTCCCGCACCGTCGATGCGACGACGGACCGTCGGGCATCGCCGGGATCACGGCTCCGCGACGCGGGGATCCAGCCGCTCCGCCTCCTCGCCCGGCCTGCGCTGCCCCACCGTTCGCGATCCGGCCACGGGCCACGGGTCGCCCGCGCCCGACTGGCGCCGTTCG
>JASFRE010000286.1:0-6187 GCA_050115055.1 Candidatus Eiseniibacteriota bacterium
TGGCGACCCGGGCCCCGGGGCACACCTCGCTCGTGACGGGCACCGGCCGGCGACGCCCGTCCGTGACCGCGGCGGCCGCCGCCGGGCGGTCATCGCTGCCGCACCGCGGGGCGGACGCGGGGGGGGCTCGGAAGGGCGGCGTCGGAGGGCGACGGGGACACCCCGCGCGGCCCCGGCAGGCCCCGCGAAACCTTTTGATTACAACGGTTTAGAAGATCACGTCAAGGTCCGTCGCAGCCACCGCTGGTACCGGATGGGACCCGCCAGGGACCGGACCCGCGGTCCACCGGTCGCCGACGGCAATGACGGAGCGCCGTCCTCATCCCACGCCCTTGCTGCCGTAGGCGAGCGCTGCTAGCCTTCCGGCCCGTCTTGGCGTCGGGCGATCGGCGCCCCAGACCTCACCCGTCCACACGAGCCCGCCGACATGAAACAGGTTCTCGTTCTCGGGGCCGGCAAGAGCTCTCCGCACCTGATCCGACGCCTCCTCATGATGGCAGAGATCCACGACTGGTTCGTGACGGTCGGCGACCTCGACACGGAACTGGCCCACGCCCGCGTCGCCGACCACCCGCGCGGCAACGCCATCCACTTCGACGTCAACGATGCGCACCTGCGCGACACGCAGATCCGGCACGCCGATCTGGTGGTCAACATGCTATCCCCGGAGTTCCTCGACCTGATCGCCTGGGACTGCGTGACGCACGGGCGCCACATGCTGTCGGTCTCCTATCGTGATCAAGCGATCCGGGAGCTGGAGCCGGATGCTCAGCGCGCAGGTGTTCTCATGCTCTGCGAGCTCGGGCTCGACCCCGGCATCGACCACATGTCGGCGATGGCGCTCATCCACCGGGTGCGCGCGTCGGGGCGGCGCATCACCAGCTTCTGCTCGTACGGCAGCGGCATCCCGGCTCCAGATCAGGAACAGAACCCCTTCCGCTACCTGATCACCTGGAATCCGCGCAACGTGGTCATGGCCGGTGAGGAGGGCGCGCAGTACATGGAGGACGGGAAGATCAAGATCGTCCCGTACCACCACGTCTTCCACCATACATGGCGCGTCGACGTGGACGGCGTCGGCACGCTCGAGGCCTATCCGAACCGCGACTCGCTCTCCTACATGCGAGCGTTCGGCCTCGAGGACGTGCGCACGATGATCCGCGGCACGCTACGCTACCCCGGCTGGAGCGAGACCTGGGCACAGGTGGTGCAGCTCGGGTTGCCCAACGAGGACATGCGCATTCCTGGACTCGCGGATCGCACCTACCGCGATGTCGTCGAGATGTTCCTGCCGCTCAACGTCTCGGGCCCGAAGATCGAGACACGCATCGCGCGCTTCCTGGGAATCAGCCCCACCGGCAGCATCATCGAGAAGCTGCGCTGGCTCGGCCTCCTGTCGGACGAGCGCATCGGCTGTCGCGGCGAGACGGCCGCCGACATGTTGAAGCACGTCATGCTCGGGAAGCTCGGGATGACTCCGGAGCTGCGCGACCTGGTCGTCCTCCAGCACGAGATCGAGGTGGAGGATCCGGCCGGCCGGCACGCCCCCGAGCGCATCGTCTCGACGCTCGTCGTCGAGGGCGAGGCCGCCGGTCACACCGCGATGGCGAAGACGGTCGGACTGCCTGCGGCCCTCGCCGCCGAACTGGTGCTCGAGGGCCGGCTGCACCTCACCGGCTGCCACATCCCGACCCACCCTTCGATCTACGAGCCGATCCTGGCCGGGCTGGCGCGCGACGGCATCGAGTTTGGCGAGACGGCGCATCCGCTCACCGCCTCGCCGTGACGCGTCCCGGCGGGCGTCAGATGCCGGCGGGCTTCAGCTGCCGGTTGACTTCAGCTGCCGGCGGGCTTCAGCTGCCGATTGACTTCAGCTGCCGGCGGGCTTCAGATGCCGATTGACTTCAGCTGCCGGCGTGCGCCGCCAGCATCGCCTCGGCGTCGCTCTTGACGTACGCGTAGTTCAGGTTGACCTGGTTGAAGCGAGCCGCACGCTCGCAGTGGGCGCGCGCCTCGTCCGGTTGACCGAGGCGCTCGTAGGCGATGCCCTGCTGCAACAGCACGCGCGGATCCTGCTGGTTCGCCCGGCCCAGGAGGTCGACGGCGGCGGCCGGATCATCCTCGGCGAGTGCGATCCTCCCCCGCAGCAGGTTCCACTGCCAGATCTGGAACGGCCCTCCAAGTCCGATCACCGCGCGGCCGTAGGCGGCGGTGAGTGCCCTGGCCATTTCCAGATCACCGGCGGCCAGCGCCACACGCGCCTCGTTGAACAGGCTGTTGCGCCGGTTGTTGGCCTTGACGTCGTCGGGGACGTCGGCCGATTGCAGCATCTCGACCGACTCGACGAAGCGGGCCAGCGCCGCCGAGGTGTCGCCGCGATCGAGGAGGAGATTGCCCATGAAGGTCAGGTCCCCCGCCATGCTGGGCCGGTCGTCGGTGGCACGGGCGATCTCGTACATCTTCTGGACCTGCTCGAGCGCCCCGTCGTGATCGCCCTGATGCAGGTGGTTCGCCGCCATCCAGGTCAGCGCCTGGCGGCGCTCCCCGGCGGTCCGGGCCTGGGCGAGGAAGCGCGCGAGGGTGGCGTGGGCCTCCTCGTACCGTCCCATCAACATGTAGTTGCTGGCGATTCCGACGAACGACGGCGCAAAGTGCTCGTTCACGGCGAGCGCCTTCTCGTAGTTCTCGATCGAGCTCTCGAACTCGCCCATCTTCATGAGGAGCTCGGCATAGGAGTCGTATGGATTCGGTTCGTCCGGGATGAGCCGGATGTAGGTCTCGAAAGCGGTGCGTGCCGCATCATAATCGCCTTGGGTGCGGCGTGCGTAGCCGAGCTGGTTGTAGGGTTGGGAGTAGTCCGGGTCGGCGGCGGTCGCACGCTCGTAGAGCTCGATCGCCCTGTCGAAGTGCTGCTGCCCGAAATGGTAGTTGCCGAGAAGCGTCAGCGCGCGCGCGTCCCGGGGGTACAGATCGACGAGCGCCGCGTAGTGCTCGAGCTGCGTTGACGGGTCGCCGCGCACGCCAGCGTCGAACCCGAGAATCATGTGGCGCTCGGCGGGCGACAGGCCGTCGGTTGCGGCCACCGCCCGGCGTTCCGACTCCCAGAAGGCGGCAGCGGTCGGCGCACTCTGCGCCAGGAGCAGATGCGCGAGCGCGAAACCGGGATCGTGCTCGACAGCCTTCTCGGCGTACTGGCGCGAGTCGGTCGCCCGGAGGGTCTCGAAGAGCCCGCGGGCCTCCAGGTAGAGTGACCGTGCCTCGTCCGAGGCGGTGGTGATCGGCATCTCCCCGGCATCGGTGGCACGTTCATCGGCGAGGGTCGGCCAGGCGACCAGGAGACTAGTGGCGACAAGCGAGACCGAGCTAATGAGGAGCAACGCGGCTCCCGCGCGACGAGTGACGTGGTGCATGTTCCTGGACCTCGCGGATCGATCGCGTGCGATCGGGTGAAGGGCAGGCGCCGGCCGGCCGCCACGTGCTGGCACGCACGTCCGCGGGCGTCGCGGCACGGCGCCGCGGGCGCAGCGACATGACGCCGCGGGCATCGCAGCACGGCGCTGCGGGCATCGCGGCACTGGGCCGCGAGCGGGCCCGCCATGCGTGGCGGCTGCGTCCCTGGAGATGCCCTGATCGCCGGGCGGTGGGGGTCCGGGAATGGCGTGGCACGAGAGCGCCGGATTGCGGGCACGCCAGGACCGCGCGACCGGCTGGGGGAGCCGGTGGATTGACGACTGCTGGGTACTACGCGACCGGGTGGGAGCTGGGTTGCGGGATTCCGTGCCGCGGCGGGGCCCGAGCGCCGAAGGTCTGGTGAGGCGAGCGATCCTGGAGGGCCGCTCGCCTCACCCCCGGCCGGCGCCGGACGCCGCGGTCGAGCCGTGAGCTAGAGCGTGAACTGGGTGATCAGCGTCCCCTCGCCGCCCGGATCCTCGGCGGCCGCGGTCACCGCGGACTCGAAGACCTGCACGTCATCGCCGATCCTGAGGGTCACCGCATACGGGAAGGGTCCAGGCAGATCGCAGGCTGCCCAGAGATTGACCCGCACGCTGTAGGAGCCCGCCGCCGGCATCGTCTCGTTCCAGGTGATGTTCTCGTTGTTGATGTTGTCGATCACGCAGGCCGGGTTGGAGTCGAGATCCAGCTGGCCCCCGTTCGGTCCGACGCGATTGCCGTAGAAGATCACCGTGCCGCCCGGCACCTCGACGTGCAAGTCGAGATCGACCGGCTGCGTCCAGTTGAGTGACACCTGCAGCGTGTCGGAGAGCTGCGCGACGGTATTGACGGCGATCGGGTGGGGCGCCACCGCGGACACCGAATCACCATAGGAGGCGCCGACCTGCAGCGTGAAGTTGGTCGGACCGGTCGAGCCCGCCGAGGTCACGGTCACGTTGTAGGTGACGGCCGCGCGACCGAGTCCGGGCGCCGCCTGCGGGGTGCGCGTGACGGTCAGGCCCTTGCGGGCGGCGATCACGTGGGCGGGCAGCGGCGCCACGCCGCCGCCACCACCGGTCAGGTCGACCTCGTAGTAGCCACCCGAAGCGCCCTCGACGGCCACGTAGAGCGCCTCCGCGTTGTCCTCGACCGACACCTCGAGGACCAGCGAACCGCCCGACACGATCTGGCCGGCGCCGACAACGCCCGGGGCGCCCGCCGTACCGGTCGGAATCGTCTCGGAATGATACGTCGCATCCGTGCCACCGACCGACACGCCGCCGATGTAGGCACTGCTCTCCGGCGGTGGTGCGGGCTCGTTGGGATTGTCGTCGTCATCACTGCTGCACGCGAGGAACGCGAGCGTTGCCACGACGACAAGCGCCAGGGTCGGACGGTACATCGCTGCGAGCCGCGATGCGGCGGACTGGTGCATCCTCTGCCTCCTTTACGAGCTCTGAGCGCGCCGGACCGGCTCTTCTGTCGCGGAGTCCGGGCTTCTGACCGGGCATGAGACACCCGGCTGGTGACGCGGGGCGGGCGCAGCGGTCGCTCGGGCCGACGGACTCGACCCGTGATGGCACGGTGATCGAGACCCCGCACTGCGTTCGGTAACGGCCACCCGGGGACAGCGCTTGAGATGGGTGTCATGGCGCGATTGCCGGGGCCCTGGGTGCCGGGCTGTCACGGTGCGGGGCACGATATCACAACGAGTCAGGCGGCGACCCGCACCAGCTTGCCGCTTCGGTGCCTGTCGCCGCCTGGGTCACTCCGGAGGGAGGCGACTGGGTGCCCCTCTCCCACGCATGCGGAGCCAGTGATCGGGTAGATCGAACGGTCAGGTTGCCTGGTGCCGGGAGCGGGATTTGAACCCGCACGGGTCTCCCCACACGCCCCTCAAACGTGCGTGTCTACCAGATTCCACCATCCCGGCACAGAACTCGAACCCGAACCGAATTCCGAGGATCAGCCGCCGCCCGCATCACCCGGCCCGCCGCCGGCGTCCTCCTGGCTTCCGGCCGGTGCGCCGCCGCCAGCTTCCGGCGCCGGCAACGCGCCCTCTCCGCCGCTCGTGCCCGCTTCGCCCGGCATCGCGCCGGCGCCGCCGGCCTCACCACCGGTGGCACCGCCCTCGGCGGGCGCCTCCAGCGGGCCCTCGCCAGGCTCCGGCAAAGCGAACTGCGTCTCGCTGGCCGCCCGTGCGGCCTCACGCTCGAGTGCGCTCTTCTCGCCGGTCCGCGTCTGTAGCACCGCCAGTATCAGTGACGTGACCATGAACGACGTTCCCAGGACAGTCGTCGCCTTGCTCAGGAAGGTCGCTGCCCCACGTCCGCCGAAGATCGCCTGGCTGCCGCCGCCACCACCGAACGCCCCGGCCAGCCCACCGCCCTTTCCGGACTGGAGCAGCACGGTCACGATCATGACGAGCGCCACGAGCACGTGAATGACAAGGATGAAGCCGTAGATCATCGTCCGGTCACCTGTTCGGATCCCCGCGCCGAAACCGGCACGCCGCGTCGTCGCCGCCGTCGTTCCCCGTCGCCGGTGCCGTGCACCGCCGACGCGAGATCACCCGGGGAGCCATGCATCACCCGCGCGTCGCGACGCGCTTCAAGCGGCAAGAACGAAGGACGGTAGCACGAACGGTTGAGCGGTCTCAAGCCTTCGGTGCGGCCGCCGCGATGCCCAGGAACGACTCCGCGTCGAGACACGCACCGCCCACCAGGGCTCCGTCGATCTCCTCTTCCGACAACAA